>CALCJH010000138.1 GCA_937967775.1 uncultured bacterium
CTTCTTGAGCGCACGCTCCAGCGCTGCGGGATGGACGTGGTGGATGTCATCCCGGCCCGCCGGCAGAACCTGCCGATGAAACTGGAGACGCTGAGGATCGCAGGAGAGTGGCTCGCGCGAGGAGGATTCCGGGAGGGCTGACGGCTGACCCGTCAACCCCCCTGCCGCAGCAAGTCACGGGCACCGCGCGTTCGGAACTCGATGCGGCACCCGACCCACCCTCTCAAGCCCCGCTGCCGGCCGTCAGTAGCTGAAGACGACGGTGTTGTCCCCCAGCTTGCTGAAGAGCGATTGCTTGGTGGCGAACGCGGCTCCCGGGATCAGGTCCTTTTCGATGATTCCCAGCTCCTTTGCGCAGAGCGGGCATACCAGCACGCGCGCTCCGCGGCCTGCCAGCCCTGTCAGCGTCGCCGAAAGCCGGGGATGCTGCCGGTAGGCGAGCCGCGCTCCCTTGCTGCGGCTAGCGAAGACGGGTCCGCGGACATTCAGGAACACCACCACGTCCCGCTTCTCTTCCAGGCTCATCCGGGCAAGGTTCAGCCCCATCCACGCGGAATGCAGATCCTCCGCTCCGCTGGTCAGGTTGATGACCACTACAGGGCTGGACTGGCTCTTCACCAGCGACGGCGCAAACACCAGAAGCGCGCACACCGCGATCACCGCGGCGATGACTGCAAGTCTCCGGGTCTTCATCGGGTATCCACTCCTTCCGGAACGGGAAAATGAGGAAGATTTGTCTCCCCTGGCCGAGTTCTCCGGCGATCGTCCTGCTTCCTTCCGCTGGAACAAAGCAGCGGGACCTGTGCGAATTACCGGGTTTCGCGCAAAAGACTTGACCGCGAAGGTTCCGGTGCCGTATGCTGAAGACAGGCCTGAGAAGTCAGTGGCCGCAAGTTCAGGGTGGCAGAAGAGCAGGTTCCTGCGCCTGGAGGAGGGCGCAGGGGCCGGAGCGTGAGAAGCCCCGGCAATCCGCCCGGACGGATACACGGGGCATCTGCCTCCGGTGGTGGCCCGCCGGACAGCAGAGAAGGAGAAAAGGAGAAACTGGCCGTGCTCGCCGCAGTCGCGGCGCAAGCGGCGGCCTTTTTTTTGCCCGGGACGCCGTCTGGCAGGCTTCGGGTATAATGCGGAGGCGACGGCCGCTCCAGCGAGGAGCGGCTTTTTCCCGTGATTTCCAGCGACTTCCAGGGGGATTCTTTCGGAAACGTGACAGACATGGATACCATCGTGTCGCTGTGCAAGCGGCGCGGCTTCATCTTTCAGTCCAGCGAGATCTACGGCGGCATTCAGGGCGTGTTCGATTATGGCCCGCTGGGAGTGGAGCTGAAGAACAACCTCAAGCAGCTCTGGTGGTCCCGCAACGTGTACCGCCGGGACGATATGGAGGGCCTGGACGCGGCCATCCTGATGAACCGGTGGGTGTGGAAATACTCCGGGCACGAAGACACCTTCGTGGATCCCATGGTGGACTGCAAGAAGTGCAAGGGGCGCTTTCGCGCGGACAAGCTGTCCGAGAGTCAGTGCCTGCTCAACCCCAAGCTGCATCCGGGCGAGTGCGGAGGTGAGCTGACGGAGCCCCGGAACTTCAACATGATGTTCAAGACGCAGGTGGGCCCGGTGGCCGATGAGGACTCGTTCGCCTACCTGCGGCCGGAGACCGCTCAGGGCATCTTTGTCAACTTCAAGAACGTGCTGGACTCCACCAACCGCAAGCTGCCCTTCGGGGTGGCGCAGATCGGAAAGAGCTTCCGCAACGAGATCACTCCGCGCAACTTCATCTTCCGTGTGCGGGAGTTCGAGCAGATGGAGATCGAATATTTCTGCCGGCCGGAGGAGGCGGAAGCGTTGTTCGAGTCCTGGGTGCAGGAACGGCTGGACTTCTGGGTGAACGAGGTGGGACTGAAGCGCGAGAACCTGAAGCTGTACGAGGTGCCGGACAACGAGCGTGCCCACTACTCGCGGCGGACGGTGGATATCTTTTACCATTATCCTATCGGCTGGGAAGAACTGGAAGGCATCGCCAACCGGACGGACTTCGACCTGGGTTCCCACTCCCGCCAGCAGGATCAGCTGGGGCTGACCGCGCAGGTCATCAAGAATGAGCATTCCACAGAGAAGCTGACCTATTTCGACCACACCACCAACAGGCATATCGTCCCTTGGGTCATCGAGCCTTCGGCCGGGGTGGATCGCGGCGTGCTGGCGGTCCTCTGCGACGCGTACGATGAGGAGGAGCTGGAGAACGGTGAGAAGCGGGTGGTGCTGAGGATGAAACCCCAGCTTGCGCCCATCAAGGTGGCCGTCCTGCCGCTGAAAAAGAACGCTCCTGAGATCGTGGCGATGGCCAAAGCCATCAAGGACGACCTCCAGCGGGGCGGCCGGATGCGTGCCGTGTACGACGACACGGCCGCCATCGGAAAGCTGTATCGCCGGCAGGATGAAGTGGGCACCCCGTTTTGCGTGACGGTGGACTTCAAGAGTCTGGAAGACCGGACCGTCACCGTCCGCGACCGCGACACCATGCTCCAGGAGCGGGTGGCTGTGGACGATCTGAAGGCATACCTGCTGGAGAAGTTGGGACTCTAGGCGCCAGCCCGCCAGGAGGGACGCGCCGTTGGCGGTCACGGCGGAACAGATAGCGGAGCTGATCCGGCGCCCCCCGGAGGGTGAGATCCCGCGCTGGGAGGATCTGCCGGCGGACCCGGTGAGGCGCGTGCTGCTGCTGCGGAAACGCTTCCCTTCGGAGCTTGTTCCGGTTGTGCTGGAGCTTGCGGAGCTTCGCAGCCGGGCGCGCTCCAAATTCTCACTTGCGGAGCGCATGTTCCTCGACCGCGAAGGGCTGGAGCAGTCCACCGGCGAGGCTCCGGCACGCTGGCGGGCCAGGCTGTTCGCCGGGCGCGGCACGGTGGCCGACCTGACGTGCGCCATCGGCGGGGATGCCATCGCTCTGGCCGGCGTGAGCCAGGTGCTGGCATCGGATGTCTCTGCCGCCCGTTGCGAGATGACCCGC
>CALCJH010000139.1 GCA_937967775.1 uncultured bacterium
TCTCCGGCTCCCAGCTCAGCGAGGCGTCGTTCAGCTGCAACTTCTCAAGCGCCTCACGCAGGTCCGGGTAGTCCTCGCTGTTCATCGGATACAGTCCGCAGGACACCATGGGCTTCGCGCGCTTGTAGCCCGGCAGAGGTTCCCGGGCGCCCGTGCTGCCGGCCAGGGTGATGGTATCTCCCACCCGGGCATCACCTACCTGTTTCATGGAGGCGGTCACCCACCCGACCTCCCCTGTGGAGAGCTCCGGTCCTTCCAGCATCTCCGGCCGGAAGTATCCGACGGACGTGACCTCGAACTCCTTGCTGCTGGACATCATCCGGATCCGGTCGCCCCGGCGCAGGCGCCCGTCCACGATGCGTACGTAAGCAACCACGCCTAGGTACTGATCGTAATGGGAGTCGAAGATCAGGGCCCGCAAGGGAGCGTCCGGGTCGCCGGAAGGAGGTGGCACATCCCGCACCACGCGCTCCAGGATCTCTCGCGTACCGATGCCCTGTCTGGCGCTGGCCAGCACCGCATCCTCCGCCGGAATGGCCAGCACGTTCTCGATCTCCTCTTTCACCCTTTCGGGATCCGCCATCTCCAGGTCTATTTTGTTGATGACCGGGATGATGGTGAGGTTGGCGGCCATGGCCAGATTGACGTTCGCCAGCGTCTGCGCCTCCACACCCTGGGCCGCATCCACCACCAGTATGGCTCCCTCACAGGCGTTCAGACTGCGTGAGACCTCGTAGCTGAAATCCACGTGTCCCGGCGTGTCTATCAGATTGAGCGTATAGGTCTGGCCGTCGTCAGCCTTGTACAGCAGGCGGACCGCGGTCATCTTGATGGTGATGCCGCGCTCGCGCTCCAGGTCCATGGTGTCCAGCATCTGGTCGCGCTTCTCGCGCTCTGAGACGGCCTCCGTCACCTCGAGGATGCGGTCGGCCAAGGTGGACTTGCCGTGGTCAATGTGCGCGATGATGCAGAAGTTGCGAATATGGTCCTGGGACTGAGGCATGGCTGATCCGCTACTCCCGATTGTAGCCCACACCCCGCCCCCCTGTCAGCAGATGCCCCTACCCCCCGCAACTGGGGGGTCCCTCCCACCGGTCCTGAGTCGGTCCGGTTAGAGATGCGTCACCAAATAGTGGTCCACCCCTCTGGAACGCGTGCGGCGGGCGGGTTATACTTGGTCCGGACCGGCGAGTGGCAACGTTCGAAGCGGTCACGGCCGGGAGAAGGAGCAGGCGGAAATGACAGATCACAAGCATCCAGAACTGCAGAATGACTACCCGCTCCCTCAGGAGCAGATTGATTCATACCGGCGCGACGGGCACGTTTTGCTCAGAGGAGTGCTGAGCGAGGCGGATGCGGCGAAGTGGCGTCCGGTGATCGGGGATGCGGTCCGCAGCCTTTCAACCGAGAAGCGCAGCCTGGAGGAACGCGACACCTACGGCAGGGCGTTCCTCCAGATTATGAATCTCTGGCAGAAGATTCCGGCGGTCCAGCCTTTCGTGCTGGCCCGGCGGTTCGCGAAGATCGCAGCCGACCTGATGGGCGTGGAGGGCGTGCGTCTGTATCACGATCAGGCGCTTTTCAAGGAGGCGAGCGGCGGCCACACCCCGTGGCATCAGGACCAGTACTACTGGCCCCTGGACGGAGTTCCCACTGTGACGATGTGGATGCCTCTTGTGGACGTCCCCGTTGAGATGGGAGCCCTGACGTTTGCCAGCGGTTCGCACAGGGAGGGCTTCTTGGGACACATCCCGATTTCGGATGAGTCCGAGGAACTGTTTCGACGTCACGTGGAGGAGAAAGGCTATCCCGTCGTCTCCTCGCCAATGGCGGCCGGAGACGCCACGTTCCACAGCGGATGGACGCTGCATTGCGCGCCTCCCAACCATACTGACAAAATGCGGGAGGTGATGACCGTGATCTATTTTGCCGACGGCGGTGTCATTTCGGACCCGGACAATCCCAACCGCCAGCTCGATCTGGAGGCCTGGTTCCCGGGGCAGAAGCCGGGTGAGCCTGCTGCCAGCCCCTTGAATCCCTTGCTGTACCGGCGCTGAGGAAGACCGGCTGGAGTCCCCGGTGGAACAGCCGCCGTCTGCGGGCCAGAAACAGGCGCCTGAAGACATCCCTTTGCTGGAGAACCTGAAAGCCCGCCCCGTGGTGCCGGTGGCGCTTGCCTACGGCGGCGGATGTGTGCTCTCGCTCTGGTCCGCCGCCACACCGTTGCCGGCCGCGGTGGCGGGTTTCATCGCGACGGTTGCCGCGGCCGCTGCGTTCGTTAGAGGGCGTCAGGGCTGGACCATCCTGCTGGCGGCCATGGCGTTGCTGGGGTTCGGGCGGGCAGCCCTGGTGCGGCTGCCGGGCCCGGCTGACCCCTCACTCTACGCCAGACGGCGGGGCACGGTGGTGTTGGAGGGATGGGTTGCCTCGGAGCCCGAGCTCTCCCGCCGCCGCGCCACATTCGTGCTCAGGGCCGAAAGCATCCGGGCGGAGAGGCGGGAAAGTCGCGTGGACGGATCCGTTCAGGTGGTCCTGCCGGTCCCGGCAGGAAGGGAAGGCACCCTGCCGGACTACGGCCGCAGGGTGCGGGTGGACGGCGACCTTGTATCGCCTTCCGGGCCGCGGGAGCCCGGAGGCTTCTCTTACCGTGCCTATCTCGCCCGGCAGGGCGTTTTCTCCGTTCTATATGCTGCGCCCACCTCCGTGAAGATCCTGACATCACGAGCGGGCAATCCGGCCGTCGCCGCCGCCATCCGGGCGAGGAAGTGGTTGAACATGCTGTTTCTGGAACGGCTTCCCGCTCGTGAGGCGGGGCTGGTCTCCGGAATGCTGCTGGGCAGCTATTCGATGGTGCCTGATGATCTGCTGGAGAGTTTCCGCCGCAGCGGGACCCTGCATCTACTGGCAGCGTCCGGCTTCAACTGCGCGCTCATCGTGCTGATCTTCTGGCGGTGGCTGCTCCTTCCACTGGGAGCGCCTCGCGCGTTCTCGCTACTACTGGTCATCGGAATGGTGATCTTCTATGTGCTCATGGTCGGAGGCAAACCGTCTATCGTGCGGGCGGGCGTGGGCGCCACGCTGTATCTTCTGGCACTGCTTCTCGGAAGGCCTGCCGACATGGTCAGTGTGCTGTTTGGCACCGTGCTCATCATCCTGTTAGGGGATCCTCTGGCCGTCGCCGACGTGGGCTTTCAACTGAGCTTTGCGGCGGCGGGATCCATCATCGCCTTCGTACCCCGGCTGAGCTCCCTCTCCCGTCTGACAGTCCCGGATGATGCCCCCTCCGGTCAGACTTCGCCAGTTGGAAACGTGGGAAGGTTGATTGCGGGACACTTCCGAGATGTGGCGCTGGTGACAATTGCGGCCACGCTGGCGTCGGCACCCATCCTGGCCTACCATTTCAACCGCGTCTCACTGGTCAGCCTGCCCGCCAATCTGGCGGTCGCGCTGCTGGCTGAGACGCTGTTCGCAATGGGAGTGGCTCTGGTGTTCCTGTTCTGGATGCCGGGAGCAGAATGGCTGCTATCGCGCGCGGTGGAGTGGTTGGCTTCGGCAACTGCCAACGTGGTGGACACTCTTGGAAGTCTGCCAATGGCGGAGATTCACTGGCCCACGCCCGGCCTGCCTGCCATTGGCAGTTGGTACGCTCTTATGGTTGCGGTGTGGTGGCTACTGCAAACGGCTGACTCGGGGGGAGTTCCGCAAAAGGCGAAGACGCCGGAGCATTCCCGGTGAGGCTACCATTTCTCGTCATCATCTTCATTCTTCTGGTCTGGCTGTGGGCGTGGGCCGTGGCGCCGCTGCGGAGAGGGCTGGTTCTGGAGTGCCTGGATGCCGGCCCTGGACAGTGCTGGATCATCCACACTCCCAGGGGAAGCACGGTGGTGGTGAACTGCGGATCCGCCGATCCCCGGAACCGCCCGGGCGTCGCTGCACTGCGGACGCTGGCGCGGCTGGGAGTCAACCGGCTGGATGCGATCATTCTCAGCCGGACGGAACCGGACGCAGCCTCCGGAGTGGTGGAGCTTCTTGATGAGATGCCCTCTGACGCACTTCTGTGCGGCGACGATCCCGCCGGGCTCCTTTCAGGCTCCGGTTGGCAACGGCTGCGGCCTGGGATGAAGATCCGGCTGCGGGATGGTCTTGAGTTGGAGGCCCACGGTGTTGGCGGACAGGTGGAGTGCGTGACCACGCGCTGGAAACAGGCCAGGGTGGCCCTGGTGGACCGCCTTTCACCCGGTTGCGGCCGCTTTCTGGCCACCTTTGGGCCGCAGGTGCTGGCGCTCAGCTATGCGGCTTCCCGCGAGCCGGCCGGCGTTCCTCCGGGACTGGCTCCCGCCGTGGCCGTTCTTTCCAGCGGACGCTCCCATGCCACCTGGGCCGACTACGGCCTGAGACGTGCCCTGGAGAGTGTGACTGGAACGGTCTGCAATACGGGACGCGACGGGGGAATCTCGCTTAGCATCCACGGCAGCCGGGTTGAGGTCCGCACCGCCCGTCAGGGGCGGCTCCATTCGGCGGACATCCGCACCAGATAATCCGCTTCCTCTGGAGTGGACGCTCCCACCGCGAGCGCCACGCCTCGCGCCCCTAACTTCTCCAGCAGGGGTCGGACCTCCTGCGGCGAGGCATAAGCGAAGACGGACTTCCCGGCATCCAGAATGCGTTTCAGCAGGTCCACCCACTCGATAGTCGGAGCCTGCCCCGCGCCCTGCACCCACTGGATGGCGTTCAGCTCGCGGATGCCAAGCAGCGCGTCCAGATGCTTCACGGCGCCGGGCCCATCCAGATGATAGACCGACCGGTCCAGCCACCGGCACAGCTCCCGCAGCTCCGGCAGGACGAATCGCTCAAACATCTCTGGTCCGATCATGCAGCAGAAGTCACATTGGAGAGGATAAGTCCGGTGGACGCTGAACGCTCCCAGCCAGCCCGTCGTCCCCCCGTTGACCGGTTGTGTGATGTCCGCCAACACACTGTACGCCCGTTTCCAGATCTCCAGCAGGCCGTCACGCACCCGCAGAACCTCTTCAGGCTCCTCCAGCATCTCGATGCACAGCCGGTCGGAATGCCGAATGCCGGCCAGGATATCCGTCACTCCGCCCAGATCCGTGATGCCGGTAACCCATCGCCCCTCGCCTGCCTGGGCCGCCGCGCGGGTCAGATCCAGCGTTACCTGCCACCACCGGTTATCTTCGTCCCATTCCGGATAAATTTCGGAAAGCGGCCGGTCGAGCGGCCTCAGCCACATGGTGGTCTCATCGAAGACGGGTTCGCAGCCAGCATACGCGCCCGCGATGCCCGGTCCCAGGTTGGGCCAACAGAGCGGATAGGATTCTCCGGCATAGTGCGTGGACCGGAAAGCCGCCTCGTGCCGGGCAATGAGATATTCTGCGTCCGTCCAGCGGCGGAGGAGGTCGCCGGGAGCCGGAGGGTCCTGACGGGGGCCCTTCGAAGCGCTGACGATCATCACCGGCCGGTCCGTCTCCTCGAAGGCGTACCATGCCTCGAACCGCCTGACAGCCTGTTCCCAGTCCGGTTTGAACTCCACCTGTCTCCTCCAGCCTCTTGTCCGGGGCGCGGTGCGCGCCTTCCCGATTAGCCTGCCTCCAGCACCATTCCCCTGGGCGTGCGCTGGAACCCGTGAGATCTCAGGGCGCTCTCCACCGGATGCCCGTGGATCTCAGCGTCACCCCACCTTTCCACCTCCACGCGTCTGAGAGGCCGAAGAGGCCACGGCGAGCCCAGGATCTCCCGCACGGCAGCCAGACACTTCAGGGCCTCTGCGTCGGTGGTAGCAGGCACGAGCCTCTTTGCGGCGGATTCCAGTACCAGTGCGGGCTTTCCTCTAAGCACAAAGGCGTAGTTTCCCGGGCGTCGACTGCAGGGAACGGGTGTGATGAGCGCCGGGTCGCAGGTGTTCAGGAGCACTGCGACATCATCTTTTGAGGCGCCTTTCAGCGCCTGCGCAGCTTCCGGCAGGGCGAACTGAGCGCCGCCCAGATCTTCTACGAAGTATCCCCTTTCGATCTCGCCCGCCAGCTCCATCCGTTCCAGCGCGCGGTAGAGGCTCCCCCACGGGGCCGGGATGCCGGCCTGGTGAGCGATGTCCCGAGCCGCCACTCCGTAGCGCTCCAGCAGCAGACGCGCAAGCAGCTCAAGCGTATCCTCGTCCATTACGGCCGGCGATGCATCCAGCGCCTGCCAGCGGCCAGGTGCGGTCAGCTTCAACGGAGGGCGCAACCGTTTGAGCTGCTGGTAACGATGGCGAGGAGAGCCGTGCGCCCGCTGAGCCTCCTGATGGATGTCCGGCGTCGGCTGGTTTGCGCGCACCGGTGCAAAAGTATCGTGGGTGACCAGACCCGCCCAGGCCAGCTCCATCAACGCCTTCTCGATCTTGCGTGTGTCCGTTCTGAGCGCAAGTCCCAGATCCACCAGGAAACTTGCGCCGCGTTCGCGCAAACTCGCCAGAACGGAGGCTTCCAAGAAACCGTCCAGCGGAGCCGCTGGCTCCCCTCCGGGCAGCGGCAGGCGCTCCAGCCCTCTGGGTAGCAGAGCAAGGTCGCCGGGCCTGCCCGTTCCCGGAATACCGCGCCAGAGCACGAGGCCAGCTCCCAGCAGCCAGTCCAACCATTCGGGATGGTAGTCCTCCACGCGCCGGGCAAGAACCTCCGGTTCCCAGAGCCTCGCGGGCAGACAGCATCCCGCCAGCTGCTCCAGGATCTCCAGCGTTCCCTCCCTGCCGTGAAGGCGCGCTCCCGGGGCAGCGTGCTGCCACTCCAGGACGAACTGCTGGAAGGACTCAAGTGGTACCGGCCGCGCCTCCCTGCGCCTGATCCCGCGGGACATGCGCAGAGCCGCCTCCAGCGCCTCAGGGGTCATCCAGCGGCCTTCCGCCTCCAGAGCCAGACCCGCACGGCGCGCCTCCTCAAAGCGCGAGCGCGCAAAGTCCTGCGTCAGCCCGTAGCGGGCTGCGAACTCCTCAGGACGGCATCCTGGGCTTGCCGCGATGTAGCGGGCTGCCGCCCTGTTCCAGAAACCCTCGCTGGCGCCCGGGTCTCGAACGGCTTCGCGCCACTGCGCAGCCTCCTCCGCCAAAACGAACCGTTCCTCTCCGCAGATCTCCACCGTAGCCACTGTCCTGGCGGCAATCAACTCCTGCAAGTGGGAAAGATCACCGGCCGCGGAGCGCTCCGCGGCCTCAGCGGCCGTGAGGTCTCCCAGCCGCCGCAGAGTC
>CALCJH010000140.1 GCA_937967775.1 uncultured bacterium
TGCTCCCCCGCTTCGCTTGCTGTCCCCTGATGCCTGAGTTCGGCTTTTCCGATACCATGCACAGCGCCGCAACGGGCGAGCGCAAAGGCGGGAAAGGTTTGGATGAAACGACACGCTCTTGTCACGGGAGGGGCCGGGTTCCTAGGGTCGCATCTGTGCGACAGACTGCTGGTGGAAGGCTGGCGCGTCACTGCGATGGACAACCTGATCACAGGCGACACGGCGAACATCGCGCATCACGCCGGCAATCCGGACTTCCGCTTTGTCCACTATGACGTCACCAACTATCTGTTCTTGCCGGAGAAGGTGGATTTCGTGTTCCACTTCGCCTCGCCGGCCAGCCCGGTGGACTACCTGCAACTGCCCATCCAGACGCTGAAGGTAGGCTCGCTGGGGACGCATAAGGCTCTCGGATTGGCCCGCGCGCACGGGGCGTCCTTCCTGCTGGCCTCCACATCCGAGGTATACGGTGACCCTCTGGAGCACCCGCAAAAAGAGGATTACTGGGGAAATGTGAATCCCGTGGGGCCTCGCGGGGTCTACGACGAGGCCAAGCGCTTCGCCGAAGCCATGACCATGGCCTATCACCGCTACCACGGCCTGGATACGCGAATCGTACGGATCTTCAACACCTACGGCCCCCGCATGCGCCTGAACGATGGACGGGTCGTCCCGGCGTTTATCAGCCAGGCGCTTCGCGGCGAGCCGCTGACTGTGTTCGGTGATGGCAGCCAGACCCGCAGCTTCTGCTATGTGAGCGACCTGATCGAAGGCATCTACCTCCTGGCGCTCTCGGGGGAGCACGAGCCGGTGAACATCGGCAACCCGGCGGAGATGACCATCCTGCAGTTTGCGGAGGTGATCCGGCATGTCACCGGCTCGGCGAGCGAGATCGTATTCCGGGACCTCCCCGAAGACGATCCGAAGGTCCGCCGTCCCGATATCTCCCGCGCTCGTCGGCTCCTGGGCTGGGAACCGCGGGTGAGCCTGGAGGAGGGCATCACCCGGACCATCGAGTATTTCAGGGGGAGAGTGTGACCCGCGGAGGGTGAGGATCCCGCCGAACCGCTTGCTCATATAACGACCCGGTCGCGGATATGGCACATCAGGAGCTTCGCTCTCCCGGGATGGATTCCGATCTCCCGGCGGTATACTGTTCCGGTATGGAGAACGCACGGCCGCTCGACTGCGCTGAGTTTCGCCGCGCGCTCGCGGAAGCCCTCGATCTGCTCGGAGTCGGGCTGGATGCGGGCCCCGTCGAGAATCTGGAGCGGTTCGCCCTGATGGTGCTGGATGCGAACGCCCTGATGAACCTGACGTCCGTCACCGATCCGCGGGGTGTGGCCGTCAAGCATTTCGCTGATTCGCTGAGTCTGCTGAGACTGGCTTTCCCGGAAGAGGCAAGCGTGGTGGATGTCGGCACCGGCGGCGGATTCCCCGGGGTGCCGCTCGCGATCGTCCGTCCGGATCTGGAGGTCGTCCTGCTGGACGCCACTCAGAAGAAGACGCGCTTTCTGAATGATGCCTGCCGGGAGCTGGGACTCGAAAACTGCAAGGCGGTGACGGGCCGGGCCGAGACGCTGGCGCACGAGCTCGCCTTCCGCGAAAGCTTCGATGTCGCGGTTTGGCGCGGTCTGGGAGATCTGCGCGTCAGCGCGGAGCTGTGCCTGGGACTGGTGAAAGTCGGCGGAATGGGGGTGGCGATGAAAGGCCCGCGGCTGGATGAGGAGCTGCCTCCAGCGCGTCCTGTCATCGGCCAGATGGGTGCGCGGGTAGAGCGCACAGTGGAGGTCCGCCTGCCGGACGATCTGCACCACCGCCTGCTGGTGCTGCGCAAGCATGCCTCCACCCCGCACTATCTCCCGCGCCCCTGGTCGAAGATCCGCAGGACGACGAAAGCCTAGCCGCTTACTGGAGCACCGTCTCTGAAGGCCGCCTCCCAAAGGCGCGTTCCGGGAATAACTTTCGGAAACCTCCGTACAGGTCTGTGTCATCCTTCGCTTCGCGAAGGATCTTGTGGCGCTCAGCTGCTTCGTAGCATATGGATCAACCCAGGGGCGATACCCAGCGTGACGGCGAGTGCTTCGGCGTGCAGCCTCAGTACCCCCTCACCCTAACCCTCCCCCACTTTACAAACCCGGAGAGGAGACGGGGGAGAGCGAACTCTCATTACCCTCTCTTGACGCTCGACACTAGACTCCAGACTCCGCCCCTACGCTGGTCGAGTAGCGCGGCGTCAGCCGCGCGTATCGAGACCCCGCGCTAGGGTATGGTTTCGACTCGTCCGGCCCCGCCGGGCGGCTCAACCACCGGAGGGGTGCGCTCCCGGGAACTTGTTCCCGGAACACCGAGACTGCCGTCCAGCCCGGCGAAACGCTCCCGGACGCGCCGCCGCCCGGTGACTCTGGAGGCGTAAAAGGGGTGAGCGGGACGCAGGCTCCTGCGACCAGGGATTATGCGTCTCGGGCCATACTACTGCGTGAAGCAGTAGGTGTCCACGTTCAGCACCCAGCCCACCAGCGGCCACATGATGCCCACCACGAAATCGCCCAGAAGCAACCCCAGGAAGAACTGAAGGGCCACGCGGTAGGCCTTCAGCCCGCCCAGCCGGAATGCCAGAACCTTTGCGCACCAGGCGATGAACATCGGGAACCAGAGGGTTCCCATCGTCCAGCTGGTGCTGACGGCGAATCCCAGTGGGTGGAACGGCCACCAGGCGAACCGGAGGGTCGCGAAGTACAGGAACCAGGCGAACAGCATGCCCCACCCGATGGCCAGCCCGCGGGCCGCATCCGGCCCCGTGGGAGATTCCACCCACTGGACCACCTGATTGGCGAACGCCTCCCTTCCGTACATATGCGCAAACCCCGCCATCCCCACCTCGGCGCCCCGCTCATACGCAAAATGCAGGTAGATCCAGAACCCGCTGACGAGCGCAGCCACGGACGCAAGCGCGATGGCGGCGCCCATATAGCGCTGCGTGACGCCACTGCGGTCGGCGATGCGCATTCCGTCCAGCTGATAGGCGATCGGCTGGCTGTCGTAGGCGCGGTTGAACCACCAGAACCAGGAAAGGCCGTTCAGGTCCGAGCGGGGAAACGCCGTACTTCCCAGAACGTCCACTATGGCCACCTGCGGTCCCATCCCGTACAGCTCGTGCGATGGCGGCCCGAACTCGGCGTGCACCCGTGCGATCGCCAGGATCATCAGCATGTAAAGCAGCACTCCCACCACCGCCACCCACACCCGTATGCCGATCAGATGGAAAAACAGCATCAGAGCAGCCGTTCCCAGGATCACCCCCAGTACCGCTGTGCGGTAGCGCATCGGACCGGTGTCCTCCTCCGGGCCCGGTGTTCCTTTGAAAGCCGACATCAGCACGCTGGCTAGGTGCCGGCGGCCCGACCACAGCGCAAACAGGGCGATCATATAGTAGGCACCCAGCGCCTGATGGTCCGCATAGGGGAAAGCGGGGTCACCGGTGTACCCGAATCCGGCAAGGACGATCCGGAGCACCCGCCACATGGCGTAGAAGAACCAGCACGAGAACAGCGTGTTCAGCGGGAGCAGGAAACCCAGCCCGATGGCAAACGGATAGAACGAAACGTACGTCGTGCCCATCGAGTTCCAAGGGCTGGAGACGAAGTATGAGCTGACATCGGTCATCTTGACCGGAATGAAGGGCAGCGTGGGATACAGCTGGTGCATCCCGTTCAGAAACGTGATGCCGCCGGCGATTGCGAAGCCCAGCCACATCAGCCGGCTGTTGAGCAGGCGGTCGGAAGGGTCCGTCAGCTGGAGCGGCAGGGTGACGATGGGGAAGGTCAGCCGGTCGTGGCGCATCCACTGCACCCGCACGATGGTGTTGATGCAGAACATCACG
>CALCJH010000141.1 GCA_937967775.1 uncultured bacterium
GCCAGGGCTCCACGATGAGCCACCCGGCGATGGCCCCGGCCACCCCTCCGATCAGGTTGCGGGTCAGCTTGACCAGTGAGACCATAGGGCGCTCAGGCTTCGAAACGGAAACGGGTGGAGCCGATCTGCACCTCGTCCCCGCTCTTCAAGGGGTGTTCGGTGATCTTCAGCCCGTTGACCAGCGTACCGTTGGAGCTCCCCTCATCCCGGAGGATGAATGCGTCCCCCGAGCGGCTGATGGTGGCGTGTCTGCGGGATGTGGTCGCATCGTCCGTCAGGGCGATGTCGCAGGTCATCTCTCTGCCGATGACTGCGACGTCGGGCTTCACGGGAAAGATCGCGCCCGCATATCTGCCAGCCACACCCACCAGTTTCGGACCGGAAGGCGCCGCGGCCGACCCCGGCGCGGATGTGGGCGGAGCGGTTGGAGCCGGCCCCACTAGGTCCGGGTCGAGCGGCGGGACTCCCGGAGGCACCGGCGCTGGAGTAGCGGCGGGTTGATCTTCCTCGATGGCGATCCCTGCCTTCTCCAGAGCCGATCGCAGGGTCACCCGCCGGTTTCTGAGAACGATGGCCAGAATGACCACCACCGCCGCCAGGATGATCAGCGAGACCACCGCCTGCAGAGTCCTGGCGCCGTAGGCGGGACCGCGCTCCTCTTTCTTGCCGGCGCTTTCACCGTCGCCTCCTGCGGGGACTGTGGGCACATCTCCAGCCAGCACCACCTCGGCCAGGGCCTCGGGAGCCTTTCTCTCGCGCTCCAGGCGCACCTCCTGCGTGACGCCCACATCGCCCGACCGGGCCTCGATGGTGGCCTTCCCGAGCGCCACGTTGTGGAAGACGGCTTCGCCGCGGTCCGTCTCGGCGATCAGTTGAGTCTGCACGTTGCCTTCGCTGTCGGTCAGCCGAACGAAAGCCGCCGCCACCGGTTTACCGGACCGCCCCGTCACCTTCACTTTCAATCGGTGCGCTGCCGAGAAATCCCCATCCACTAGCTTGGGCTCTTTGTCCGCTGCGTCTGCCAGCGGCAAGGCGGCAATATTCCCGGTCTGGCGGTTCAGCACCCGAAGCGTTCCTTCAGGCTTTGCCGGTGCTTCCGCTGTCCACTCGAACTGCTCGCCCCGGGCAACGGTGGGCCCTGCCGTCACGTTCCCATCGGCGTCTTCCACCCACCAGAGCCAGTCGCCTTCGGACGG
This sequence comes from uncultured bacterium, assembly GCA_937967775.1. Classification (GTDB taxonomy): domain Bacteria; phylum Armatimonadota; class UBA5829; order DSUL01; family DSUL01; genus CALCJH01. The sequence goes on from CALCJH010000141.1 coordinate 1,197, forward strand.
AAGCAGCACCTTGCCCTTCAGCTCAGAGGCGGAGGCATTCTCTTTGGGCGCATCTTTTTTCGCTTCGTCTCCGGGAGGCGTGTCTTTTGAGGATGCCTCGGTTTCCGCGGTGGAGGACGCCGCCGGCTTGTCCCCTTTCTCGTTCACTGGCGGCGCTGCCACGGTGGCCGCCCGCACAAACATACAGAGGAAAAGCGCCGTCAGCGCTGCGATGCTCCAACGCACCATCGCTTTCATTGCTGCGTCAGCTCCTGTTCTATCCCACACGTCCCGCTAGACCGCGCCTGCCTCGCAGAACGCCTCGGGGATGGCTTTCAGACAGTCTGTGGCCGTCAAGGAGATCTGGTTGCTCCGCGCCGCCGCGATGTCAGCCGCCCTGCCGTGCAGCCACACGCCGGCGACGGCTGCCTCCACCGGAGCGAGCCCCTGCGTCAGGAGCGCCAGGATGATGCCGGTCAGAACGTCCCCGGATCCCCCTTTCGCCAGGCCGGCATTGCCGGTCAGGTTGAAGAAGGCTCGCCCCTGAGGCTCCGCCACAATGGTGTGCGCCCCCTTTAGCACGCAGACCACACCAAAGTCATCTGCGGCCCTGCCTGCCGCCTCCAGCCTGTTCGACTGCACCCACTCTGCGTCTGTTCCCAGCAGCCAGGCCAGCTCGCCGGGGTGGGGGGTGATGACGCCCAGATCCGCCTTCCCGGCTAGCAGCTTCGCCGCGTCCTCCCCTAGCGCAAACAGTGCGTCAGCATCCAACACGAAGGGGCGGTCTAGCTTTGGGACTATATCTCTGACAAAGTTGATCGTCTGCGGATCACGGCCGATACCCGGACCTAGCCCTACAGCCGTCCATCGGCCCACCTGTTCCAGCAGCGCCTTAGCGTGTCCCGGAGCCAGCGCTGCCTCCGACGGCTGGCCGAGGGGAAGAGTCATGACCTCTGTGAACTTCGCTGCCAGGGTCGCGTGCGCTCCGCCGGGACAGGCCACCGTCGTCAATCCGGCCCCGCTAAGCACGCAGGCTCGCCCCGCCATCTCCGCGGCTCCGGTCAGTCCAGGGGATCCCGCAACGAGCAGAGCGTGTCCGTGGTCGCCCTTGTGTGAGTCGCTCTCGCGCTCCGGGATCAGTTCGGAGACCATCGCTCCATCAATGATGTGTTTGCCCGCGGGCGCGCGCAGATCCATTAGAGGAGCCGGGATGCCGATGTCTGCCACGGTGATGGCTCCGGCGAAGTCCGCTCCCGGGTAAAGCAAGAGGCCCGTCTTGGGCGCGGCAAAAGTCACTGTGACATCGGCTACCACCGCATTGCCGCACACCTCTCCGGTATCGGCATTGATGCCGGAGGGGATATCCACGGACAGCACGGGCGCCTCCGCCGCATTGATGATGTCCATCACCTCGCTGATGCGCTCCATCACCTCGCCACGGATGCCTGTCCCCAGAAGGGCGTCAATGATCAGGTCTGCCTGCTCCAGTGCCCGCAGCTCGGACACCTCGG
>CALCJH010000142.1 GCA_937967775.1 uncultured bacterium
ACCATTATGGAGGGGGCGTTCGACTATCTGGACGCTCCCGTCAAGCGCATATCGGGCGTGGATGTCCCGATGCCCTATGCCAAGAACCTGGAGAAGCTGGCTGTGCCGGGCGAGGAGGACATTTACCAGGCGTGCCGGCAGATTGTGGCGGGCGAGATCTGATGCAGAAGACTTCCGTGGGCGGGTCCGGTATCGAGGCTCTGGGTGTGCGGGTGGTATCCGCCTCGCGCGGTGGCTGCGGCGGCTCCGCAGGCGGAGGCATTCCCCTCGGCGAGCGGCCCGACTGGATGCGCGCCAGGGCGGTAACTTTCGACGTCTTCGACCGTATGAAGGGGACGTTGGGGTCCCTGCACACAGTGTGCGAATCGGCCCGCTGCCCGAATCTGGGGGAGTGCTGGCGCAGAGGGACTGCCACTTTTATGATTATGGGAGACATCTGCACGCGCTCTTGCCGGTTCTGCGCGGTCAAGACCGGCAGGCCGGACGCGCTGGATCCCGACGAGCCCCGCAAGCTTGCCGAGGCCGCCCGGCAGATGGGACTGAGGCACGTGGTCATCACGTCCGTTGCCCGTGATGAGCTTCCGGACGGCGGCGCGGCGCATTTTGCCGCCTGCATCCGGGCCCTCTATGATGCGCTCCCCGGCGTCAGCGTGGAGGTCCTCACCCCCGATTTCAAGGGGTGCCCTGAAAGCGTGCGCACCGTTCTTGATGCGCGTCCCTCCGTGTTCAACCACAACCTTGAGACTGTTCCACGCCTCACAAAACAGGTGCGCGTGCAGGCACGCTATGACCGGTCGCTAGACGTGCTGAGGATGGCTTTCGAAATGGAGCCGGAGATCCCCACCAAGAGCGGCTTGATGTTGGGCCTGGGCGAGGAGCTCGAAGAGGTGCTGGAGACGCTGCAGGATATGCGCCGGGTGGGCGTGAGCATCCTGACGCTCGGGCAGTATCTGCGGCCCTCGAAGGATCATCTGCCGGTCGTTCGCTGGGTCTCGCCGGATGAGTTCGCCTGGCTGAAGGAGCAAGCGATGGAGATGGGCTTCGTTCATGTGGAGAGTGGTCCCCTGGTGCGCAGTTCCTACCACGCCGAGCAGGCTGTCGGCGCTCCCTTGAAAGGCTAGGTCACGGCTTCGCGGCATCCTCCGTACGTGACCTTCGATGTTCTCCCTGCTGATGCCGGATCCGCGGGCTTTCTGAAAGCCCTGATCAGATTTCGCCTCATCTTCCTTCCTCCCGTCTCCCGGCAGGACCTGCGGCAAATTGCCTCGTGCCGGTTCCGGCCGCCGGCGTCGTTCGGCTTCAGCGAGAGGCCGGGTGAATGGAGCGGGGGAAGCGTTCGGCCGGCCAGACCGGATCCTGCAGCGTCAGGGACTCCAGGCAGAAGCCGCCTTCCGGTGTGCGGGCCAGCACGCAGGTGTAGTAAAGTCGCTCTCTCCGTCCACCGTCCGCCGCCGGAAGCAGCTCGACGAAGGAATATACCGCATAGCGCCCGGCGCCCAGCCACTCCACACTATCCGGCGAAAACGGCGGGAACTGCGCGGAACTCCCGCCCGGGATCTCCGGCCCCACAAATGCCCTGCTGGCCAGAAAGGCTTCGCGTTGCTCCGAGAGGATGGCCGAGGCAAGCGCCGGGTTCTCCGAGGGTTCTCCGTAGAACCAGGCGCTAAGCGCCACCAGAACGATCAGGACCGCGGCCCCTGCGCCGCGCAGGATCCTGGGCCACGCGTCCCCGGCCGGCTCAATTCTAATCTCTCCCCCGGGGCCGAGATGGATCTTTCTGCGCCCCGTCTGCGTCCGAGCCTGTGCCCTGACATGGATCATCGCTTCGGTCCTCCCACACGGAGTTGCGGGAACGGGGCGTTCCCGTGAAGGTTAGACGGCCGCACCGGGACCGAATGTAACAGGCGGGCTCGCTGGGCTCCTTCGGACTCAGATGGGCCGGGCCGGCGGAGGCGGCGCACATCCCGGTGCTGCGCCGCCGCTGAGGCGCTTTCGCCGCTGGAAGAAGAAATACAGGATCGCGCCGATAACGTGCACGAAGAGTATGATCAGCACCCAGATCAGCCGGGTGTTCCCTTCGTCACTTTCGTTCATCGCGCAGTCCACCAGCATCCAGAGCCAGAACCCGATCGCCGCCAGCACCAGCAGACCGGCCACTACCGACGTGACCAGGATGAATGACAGCATCGCCGCTCCTCCCGCTCCGGGGATCACCGTCGCACCTCCTTTCCGCCGAAAACACACCGGGACGCTTCTCCTACCTCCATCCGCTATGGTATCATACCGGCATTATGAGGCTTTTGCACTGGGTCGCAATTCTGGCTCTCGGGCTTCCTGCGGCAGCGCGGCCGGCCGATGACGCCGCCTGGGTGGTCGCCTTTGAAGACGCCTTCGATCGGCCGGAGATTGGCGCAGACTGGGAGGTGCTGTCCGGAGAGGCAGTCATCTCGGGGGGGCGTCTGCTTCTGCGGGGGGCCGGAGCCACGCTGCTCTGCACGCGGCCGTTCGCGGCGGATGTGACGCTGGAGTTCGAAGCCGAGGCCGACCCCTCGATGCCGCCCTGCGATCTTTCTGCGGGTCTGGCCGCGCCTCGTGATTACGGCTGGGGCTATCTGATCGCGTTCGGGGGCCAGAGCAATCGCGTCAATCAGATTCTGGGCCCGGGCGTCAGGGTGGTTGACGAAAAGCCGCCGTTCGTCATCGAGCACGGCCGCAGGTATCTGATCAGTGCCAGAAAGGAGGGCAGGGTCCTATCGCTGACGGTCGACGGGCGCGAACTGCTGCGGGCGGAGACGCACGATCCCCTGGTCGGCCCCGGCTTTAACCGGGTGGCGCTGATCACGTGGACGGGTATGCTTGTAGATCGGGTGCGGGTGCTGGAGCGAGCCGTTCCGGCGCCGGAGACGCCTCGCGTTCCTGATCGCCTTTCCCGGGTTCCGTTTTACCGCGACGGCCGGACGCTGTGCGTTGCGGAAGATTTCGCCGAGCAGGGACTGGACGACGCGGTGCGTGCCTATAATGAGCGCCGTCTGGATGACGCCCTCCGGATGTTCGGCGATCTGGAAGATCAGCTTCTGTCGCTCTGGGGCCGGGCGTTCGTGCTCGGGGATCTGGCATTCACTGAATCCGACCGCGGCGGCGAACTGCGAGATCTGGCCCGGGCATTCCGCGCTTACGCCGCTTCGCACCCCGCGGAGGCCGCTCTGCAGGATGCAGCCATGGTAGCCGGTTGGTTCGGAGAACTGCGAATGAGCCGGGAGGCATCCGTCTTTGCGCGCAGACTCGTAGCCCTCGGCCCCGGCGACTGGTCAGAGGGCGCTGCCAACCCGTTCTATCACAAAGCTCTCCTTTATGATGCCCGCTATCGCTACTGGGAGGGCCTGGAGGTCGGCGACAGGAATCGAATCGAGACTGCGCTCGCCACAATGGACCGGCTCAGAGAGACCTGGCCGGATGTGAGCGTCCTTCGGCAGTATGCCGGCGAGGCGGTTCCCTGGGGCGAGGATCTGAACGCGGATGTGGATCGCCATCCTGCCTGGGCGGCCTACCTGCGGGAAGCCTACGGGCGACAGGTGCGCATTATGGAGGCGTGGTTCGAGATGCGCCAGCAGCCGGACGGCCAGCTCGGCGGAGGATGGGGCGACGACGTCGAACTGATGCGCACCTGGCTGCCCATTGCGGCCATCTCCACCGGAGCCGGCGCCGTCCGGGAGGGCATCGAGCGGTTCGCCGAAGGCATCTGGCAGACTCTCGAGGACGGCTACGACCCCACCATCGGGGACGTGGAGCACTCCGCCGAGCCCTCTGCCGATATCGTCCCGGGAATGCTCCTCCTGCGCTACGGCGACCCGCTGTGGGTGGAGCGCAACCGACTGTCGTGCCGGACCATCCGCGACCGGTTTATGGGCATTGACGCGAAGGGGCATCCGCGGTTCAAGAGCACGGAGTTCGGCTCGCGGGGAGTGAAGACGGACCTCCGGGCCGGCGCGGATACGGGGTACCACGCCCGCGCCATGAAGCATTTCCTCTGGCAGGCCTGGTGGGGCGATCCCGACGCTCGCGACTGGTTCCTCCGCTGGGTGGAAGGGTGGCGGCAGGCCACGATGGCCCGCATCGGGAGCAAGCCGGCGGGATTGCCTCCTCCCGGAATCTGGTATCCTTCCGGCGACATCGTTCCGCCGGTGCCCGGAGTCTCCTGGTGGGATCCTCACTACAACTACTACGGCGCGCCCGGCCTTCCGGGGATGATCTTCGACTGCTTCCTTGCGGCGTATGCCCTGGGAGGGGACGAGGAGTTCCTGCGCGCGTTTCAGTTCGCCACGGACGAGGGAACCAGGGGTCCCCTTCCCCGTGGAGAGGTGCATCCGCCATCCCCCGAGTGGTGCCACCTGGCGCTCACGCACGCAGTCGAGGCCTCCCGCACAGCGCTCTACAAGCTCCTGACGGGCGAGCGGACCTACGACGAATACACCCTCCGGCACGCCGAACCCGCCCAGATCTACCGCACCAACTATGACCTGGAGCGCTATCAGAAGAGTTTCGAATCGGCGGCGAAGTCCCTGCGGACCAAATTCGAACTGCGCACCACTGAAGTGCTGGCCACCGACCGCGCGGCGTTGGACTCGGCGCTCACGGTCTTTGGAGCCTACACCGGGGCCGTTCAGCTTCTCCGTGACGCGAACACACCCACGTTTGCCGTCACATACCAGACGGAGGGCACGGACTTCGCGGCTCTGGTGGTGGAAAGCACTCCCCGGCGGGTGCGCGTCTGGCTTTACAGCTTCACCGATGCTCCCCAGAAGGTCGGCTTACGGTTCTGGCGGTTGGAGCCCGGCATCTTCCGGCTGCTACAGGGCGAGATGCTGCCGGGTGAGCGCCCCGGACAGAACCGCTACGCCTGGCTCCCGGCCGCAAGGGTGTCCCTTTTGCGCCGCGCCGAAGGGGTGGACGTCACAGTTCCGCCGGGAAAGGTGTGGGTGGTGGATCTGCTCCTGGTTGAGCCTCGTGCCGTGCCGGCGCGCTCGCCTGACCTGGCCGCCGGAGAGCGGAGCGTATCCGTGCGGGGGGCACAGGTGACAGTAAGGGTCCACAATCTGGGCAATGCCGCAGCCGGTCCGTTCACGGTAGCGTTGCAGGAGCGGGACGGAGTAGGCTGGAAGACCGTAGCCTACCGCAGGCTGGATGGACTGAAAGCGCCCGAGGACCTGCGCCCGACCTCCACGGTCATACGGTTCCATCTGGCGCGTCCGCCCGCTGACGGGAGCCGGGTGGTAATGGATCCGCGAGACGAGCTTTTCGAGCTCTGCGAGACGAACAACAGTGTGATTGTCTCAGACGCCGGCAGGTAGGGGTGTGTAAACGGCTTCGCCTGGCTATCAGCAGGACTCTTTGCGCAGCACGGTGTCCTTCAGCCAGTGCTCATCGTCGCGCTGAGGGTAATCCAGGATGTAGTGCAGCCCGCGGCTCTCTTTGCGCCATAGGGCCGAGCGCACGATCAGTTCCGCCACGGTCACCATCGAGCGCAGCTCCAGCAGTTCCCGTGACAGCCTGCCGCGGGAATAGAGCTCTTCTGTCTTGGCCGCGATGATGCTCACCTCCCGCAGCGCCTCCCGCAAGCGCTCCGTCGTCCGGACGATGCCTACGTACACCCACATCACCGTCCGCAGGCGCAGCATTAGCTCCTTGACCAGCTCCAGCGGCACGGGCTCGGAGTGTTCTTCCTCCGGGAAGTCCGCGGCGTTGTGTTCGATGGGGATCTCCCGGAAGATGGCC
>CALCJH010000143.1 GCA_937967775.1 uncultured bacterium
CTTGGCAAGGAGGCGTTCTACCACTGAACTACTCCCGCTCGAACCCGGCTCCGGGGCGGTCCGGCGCCTTCCCCCGCGCACCCGCCTCTTCGTCATCCGCCGGCCGACTTCCTTCCAGATAAGTCTACACGCGTACGGGCAGAACCGCCATGGCTCCATCTGCGCGGACGTCGGGAATGGGCGAGAGGAGAGTTGAACTCCTACGCCTTGCGGCACCAGATCCTAAATCTGGCGTGTCTGCCATTCCACCACTCGCCCCCAAGAGCCGTCCGCGGGGCCGCCAGCCGGGAAAATCGGAAAATGGGTCGTACAGGATTCGAACCTGTGGCCCGCTGATTAAGAGTCAGCTGCTCTGCCAACTGAGCTAACGACCCGGGATGCTCGCCGGAGGCGGCCCTTGGCCTAAATGCGCGTGGCGCATTATCAGACGGAGACTCCTGAAAGTCCCGTATGCATCTTTTCCTGATGCACCAGAAGCTCTCGGGGCGCCTCCGGCAAGATTGAAAACCAGACGCGCTTGGAGGGACTCGAACCCCCGACCCTCTGATCCGAAGTCAGATGCTCTGATCCACTGAGCTACAAGCGCACAGCGACTCCAGCGTCCTGCCCCGCGCCCTCTGAAGCCGGGGGCCCTCCTGCGGCCCTGCGCCTTCTACCGCATCGTCAGTATACCAGATACCCTCTTCCGCGTCAACGAAGGTGCCGTCTGTTGTAGAATCCATCGGTAGCGGAACCGCCGTCCTGCAGGGCGGCCGGCCAAGCGAAAGGAGGCCATTGCGATGGACAGGATATTTCTGTCCGGAATGAAGATCTACGGTCACCACGGCTACACGCCGGAGGAGCGCGAGATCGGGCAGGCGCTGGAGGTGGATCTTATCCTGGAGGCCGATCTCTCTGCGGCCGGTGCCTCGGACCGCCTGGGCGATACCATAGACTACGGGCAGGCGTATCAGATGGTGCGCCGCGCTGTGGCGGACGGTAAGCATCATCTTCTGGAGCATCTGGCCGCGGACATCGCCCGTCAGGCACTGAGCGGACTGCCCTGCCAGGCGGTCACGGTGCGGGTATCCAAGCTGAACCCCCCGGTGGGAGGGGTGTGCGAGCGAGCGGCCGTGGAGATGCGCCGAACGCGCGGGGACTTCGGATTGTGACATCCGCCCATCAGGCTCGCATCCTGACGCTCGCCCAGGAAGGGTTGGAGCTCTGCCCGGAGCCGTTCGCGCGTCTGGCGATCCGCGCAGGCGTCACGCAGGAGGCCGTCCTTGAGACCCTGCAGCGCGCCCGCCGGCAGGGGCTTGTCCGCGAAATCAGCGGGCTCTTTGACGGGCGCGCCCTGGGCTACAGCACGACTCTGGCGGCGATGGCCGTCCCGGAAGCGGCCCTGGAAAGCGCCGCCGCCGTTGTCTCGGCTCATCCCGGCGTCAGCCATAACTACGCGCGCGACCATTTTTACAGCCTTTGGTTCACACTGGCGGTCCCCCCCGGCGTCTCTCTGGAGGAGGAAGCCCGGCGTCTGGCCCGGCAGACTGGCGGGTGGGAGTTGCGGCTGTTTCCCGCGCTGCGCACCTTCAAGCTGGGAGTCCGTTTTGACTTGGAAGAAGGATCGGCGGCTGCCAGACAGGGCCAGGCACCGGTCGAGCCACCCGAGCCGCTCCCGCTGACGGAACGGGACATCCGGTGCGTGCGGGCGCTGCAGAGGGACCTGCCGATCGTGGCGCGCCCGTTCCAGGATGCCGCAGCGGCTTTCGGTCTGAGCGAGGAGGAACTTCTGGCGAGCGCAGCCCGTTTGCTTGAGCGGGGAGCGTTGCGCAGAGTGGCCGCCGTCGTAAGGCACCGGCAGGCCGGTTTTGCGGGCAACATCATGAGCGTGTGGGATGTGCGGTGTGCGGTGCTTGAAAAAGCTGCACTTTATCTCTCGTCACTCCCGTGCATCAGCCACTGCTACGAGCGCCCGGACTACGAGGACTGGCCTTACAGATTGTTTGCCATGGCTCACGCCGCCACCGACGAGCAGTGTGAGACGCTGCTGCGGAAGGCTGCCGCCGAACTGGGAGACCCGCCGGTGGCGTTCCTAAGGACGCGGCGTGAGTTCAAAAAGCGCCGCGTGCGCTATTTTGAACCTGACTCTCTCTCGCAATAGCTGCTGAGAAGCGACGGGTTCAGGTATAATAAGGATGTTCGCGAGACCCTCCAGGGTTTGCGCACTGGCAGTGCTTGTTCCATCAGTCAGGATTTACGATAGTCTGAAGAAGAGGATTACCGGTAAAGATGCTCACACTCACGGAAGCCGCAGTCGAGAAGGTCAAGGATCTGATGCAGAAGCAGGACCGGCAGGGCGCGGCTCTGCGCATTTTCGTGCAGGGCGGCGGGTGCGCCGGTTTTCGATACGGTATGGCCTTCGACGACGTCACGGAAGAGACCGACGTCGTCTTGGATTTCTCCGGCCTGAAGGTTCTGGTAGACGAGATGAGCAGCCCCTATCTTGAGGGCGCTCAGGTTGATTACCAGGAGGGGCTGGACGGAGCCGGGTTCGCCATCACGAATCCGAACGTGGAATCCTCCTGCGGCTGCGGAAACTCTTTCAAGAAGAAGGGTGAGGAAGGGGCCGCCCAGGCGTCGCAGGCACACGGTGGCGGCTGCTGCGGCTAGTATGTCCTGAGTTGATTCTCCTTTCCCGGCAGAGGCTGCGGAACGTTCCGCAGCCTCTTTCCTTTGCGGGCTCCGGTTACTCCCAGACGCCCGGGATGCGGGTCCGGCAGGAGGGGCAGTGGCCGTTGGTTATCCGGTTCTTCAGCACGCGGAAGCCGAACCGCTCCACCAGCAGCTCTTTGCACGTGTGGCACCGGGTGTTTTCCGCATCCTCCAGCATCCCGGGCAGGTTGCCGGCGTAAACGTAGCGGAGCCCTTCCTCCAGCCCGATCTCGCGGGCCCGGAGCAGGGTGCGCGCCGGCGTGCCTCCGCGGTCCATCATCCGGTAGTCCGAATGGAAGGCCGTGACGTGCCAGGGGATGTCCGCCGACACCCCTTTCAGGAACCGGGCGATGTCGCGGAGCTCCTCTTCGCTGTCGTTGAATCCGGGAACCACCAGGGTCACCACCTCCACCCAGAAACCCAGCTCCACCAGGTTCCGGATGGTCTCCAGCACCCGGTCCAGAACACCGCCCAGCTCCCGGTAGCTGCTCTGGCGGAAGCTTTTCAGGTCCACCTTGAAGAGATCCACCACGGGACGCAGATACTCCAGCGCTTCCCGCGTCCCGTGTCCGTTGGAGACGAACGATCCCTTCAGGCCGTGCTGCTTTGCCAGCCGCATGACGGCGGCCGCCCATTCCGCTGTGATGAGGGGTTCGTTGTAGGTGCTGGTCACCACCCTGGCTCCGTGGTCCAGCGCAAGCTGCACCAGGCGCTCCGGGGTGGCGGGTGAGGCATCAGCCACCGCCCGTTCGTCGCGCAACGCCTGACTGGAGAGCCAGTTCTGGCAGTACGGGCAGTGCAGATCGCACCCCAGCATCCCGAAGCTCAGAGCTCTTGCTCCGGGAAGCGCATGGAAGAACGGCTTCTTCTCGATGGGGTCCACCTGCAAGCCGGAGACATAGCCGTAGGGGACGAACAGCTTTCCTCCCTCATTGAAACGCACCCGGCAGACGCCGCGGTGCCCGGGCAGAATGCGGCACCGGTGGCCGCAGGCGTAGCAGACCACCTTCTCGCCCTCCATCTGCTCGTAAAGCTCGCCTTCCCGAACGTGCTGTCTGAGGAAGGCTTCCAGAGTCAGTGCCTGCGTCTGTGCCATCGTCTTTGCCTCCGGCCGGGTCCTGCCGCCGCCACGTCTCCCCTGCTCTGCAGAGGCGCGAACCCAATAATATGTTATCCCCCGGATTCCGTTTGACAGCACGGACAGCGGGGGAATAGAATTCCGCTGGTCCTGAGTGCAAAGCCCGGCAGCAGTCCGGACGCTCCTTCGTTTGCCCCCGGTTCCTCTGCGCCGCATTGGATCCGGGGCATATCAGCATAAAACCAGGGGTTTGCCGTTGAGAGCCATTACCCGGCTGTACCGCGGAGAGTACGCCACAGTCCGTCAACTGGAGCAGCAGAGCTACCGTCTCCTGAAGCCGCTCGTCGTGGTCTTCGGAGTGGGCGTTCTGCTGTGTCTGACGTCTCTTTTGACGGTCGTGGGGGCGATTGTCTGCGCCGTCACCGGGGTGCTACTGGTGGGTGTGTTCGTCTGGATGATCCAGCTCCAGAAGAGGCCGCGGCGCGACCTGCGCTGCCCCTACTGCACCAACAAGAATTCGGTGTTCACGGGCATAGAGCAGTTCGACTGCGACTTCTGCGAGCGCCCCATCCGTTTTGACGAAAAAGGAGCGCCCGTGCCTGCCGACGACTCCTACCAGTCCCGCCCCACGTCCGTCTACGACCTGCCCGTGAAATAGACTGCCGGGAGTCTGCTCAGGAGCCGTGTTTGCGCCGGGCGTTCTCGCGGATGCGCTGGATGTCATCGGGCTGCAGCGCCCGCTCGAAGCTGCGGAAGCCAGCCAGGCGGAACCCCCGTTCCTCTGCGATCCGGGTGATCTCGTCCACCTGCTCCACGGAGACATCCTTGCCCAGTGTGAAGGACTCGTAGCGTCCGGCCAGAGCCAGCGCCATAGTCTCGGACATGCACGCGTAGGCAGTGCCGGGAGGGAACCCGAAGTCGAAATGGAAGTCCACGTCTCCCGGAACGGCGACGACGCCACCTTCGATCACCAGCACATCGTCCCGCTCCCGCGCCACGCGGACGGACACGTCGCGGGGGCGCGCCACGTCGCAGACC
>CALCJH010000144.1 GCA_937967775.1 uncultured bacterium
TGCCATACGGCTGCCCCGAACACGTTGGCGTTGTTGCCCCAGAAAGTGCAGTTGATGTAGTGCGGATCTCCTGCGCTCTCGTTGTAGACCCCGCCGCCCCGGTTTGTGGTGTTCTGGGCGAAGACCGTGTTGACCACCACCGGACTGGCTCCGGCGTTGTACATCCCTCCGCCCGCATTTCCGCCGCCGGTGGTGTAGTTGTTCCTGACAACGCAGTTCTGAATCAGAGGGCTGGAGTTGCCGGAAACGAAGATCCCGGCGCCCGCCAGCGCCCAGTTGTTCTGGACCACACAGTTGCGGATGGTGGGACTGCCGCTCAGGATTCGTATCCCGCCTCCCACGTTGTCTTGTGATGCGACGAGTCCGCCCGCGGCCCCCCCAGAGATGACGAAACCGTCCAGAACGGCCGAGCGGTCCGTCCCCCCGCCGTCCACCACGTGACGCGTGTTGTCGTTAGGGTTGTTCGGGTCCAGGATATTCCCGCTCAGAACGGTCACATGTGCCTGCGGATCCCTGAGCGCGACATTGCCTTCCTCTCCGGGCTGACCCGGGAATCCGCCGTAAATGGCCACTCCGGTCTTCATCTGGAAGGTGGTGACCTGCGCCTGAGGATCGTATTGCGGCGGGTCGGCAGGCTTATAGGTGCCCGCGGCTACCCAGATCTGATCCTGCAGCCCGGCCCTCGCAAGAGCGAGCTGCAGATCCCGGAATGCCGAAGACCATGAACTCCCGTTCCCTCCCGCAGGGGTGCTCTGTTGGACATAAATGATCTCCGGGATGGGAGTAGTGGTGGCCGACGTCTGGTTCGACGGCTCGCTCTCTCCGCCTCCCTCGTTCACAGAAGTCACCAGATAATAGTACACCACGCCGTCTTTCAGGCCGGTGTCGCTGTAGGATGTGCCCTGTAAGCCGGAAGCAACCCGGTTCGCTATGCCGGGAGTGAACCCCGGCGCCGTGCTGCGATAGACGTTGAAGCCTGCCACCACCGGGCTGCCCGGACTGTCCCAGGTCAGATCAATCCGCTCACTGGACACCGTCATTGCCGATAGGTTCAGTGGGGCTGGCGGGGCAGGGGAGGGATCGGCAACTTCGTAGGCGCCCATGTCCACCGCCACACCCAGCACCCTCGGAGATCCCGGCAGATCCAGCGGAGCAGCTTCCGTGGTGTCGCCGTCGCCATCCATATCCGTCAAGTCCGGGGCGATGTCTGCCGTCTTGCCTGCCTCTGCGCAAGGCGAGACGGGATTCAGCCGGAAGTCGCCGCCAGCCTGGTCCAGGAATTGAGGATTCCTGTTGATGTTCCCCGTTCCGCCATAACCACCTTCCACGCACGAATACTGCACCGTTCCACCGAAGATCTGCGGGGCGCTGTCGGCGCTGTTGCCCCAGAATATGCTATTGCGGACCTGCCCGGGTCCGCCGAAGAACAGTGCGCCGCCCGTCACGGCGGAGTTGCCGGCGAAAGTGCAATTCAGGAACCGCGGGTTGCCGCCGGATGTATAGCCCGCTCCACCCGCCGCTCCTCCCACGGTGGCGGTGTTGCCGGCGAAAGTGCAGTTGATGAACGTGGGCGAGGAGTTGTTCTCGCACATCATTGCGCCGCCCACCAGCGCGTGATTGTCCACGAACTGGCAGTTGGCGATGGATGGGCTCCCTGCGCTGATATAGATGCCTCCCCCAACATTGTCACGGTTGCCCGGAGCACCGTAGGCCCGGCCGCCTGTTATGACGAATCCGTCCAGCACGGCGGATGCGTTTGTGTTAGGAGCCGTTGCCACGTGCCAGGCCGGGCTGTTGTTTGGGAGCCGTCCCAGAAGGATCGTCCGGTGGGCATGGGGTTTGCGATCCGCGAAGACGGGATTTCCGGAGGCGGGGAATCCTCCGTAGAGGCGCACTCCGTTTTTCAGAACGAAACTGATGTTGCGGTCCTGCGAGGTGGTGCCCTGAGAGGTCCGGTAAGTGCCTTCCGCCACCCAGATATCCCGCGGTACGCTGGAACTGAGCGCGGTCTGCAGGTCGGTATAGGCGTCCTGCCAGCTTGTGCCGTTGTTTGCGCCGGTTGCGGCGGCGTTCACAAAGACGACCGGATAGCCGGTAATTCGCAGCTGCACGGTGCTGGCCGTCACCTCCACCACGCCGTTCAGCGGCCCCTCCACCCGGAAGTTTTGCGGGGTAACGTCCTGCAGAGAAGCTCCCGGACACTCGAAGAGCGTGTGCGTCTGGCCGTATGCCAGGTTGCCGTTATCCCGGATGCGGATCAGGACGGTGCCCGTTGTGGTAAGAGTTCCACCTGAGACCCGGACGCGGTCGGCCGAGGGCACTCCCAGCCGCAGATCTACGATCGAGCCATCTGCGAGCGACAGCCCCCCTGCGAAGGTGAGGGTTCCTGTGCCAGGCTCGGTTCCCGGAGCCAAGAGGCCGCCGGATTCAATGCTCACGGTCCCACCGATGGATCCTGTGCCGCGCAGACGGGCGCCGGATTTCACTGCGACACCGCCGCTTCCCGTGGCCGACCCGGTGCCGTTTGCAACGAGAACGTCACCGCTGGCTACTGTGACAGGGCCGGCGTACGAAGATGCGGCAGTGAGCGCAAGCGTGCCGTTGCCCGCCTTCGTCAGAGGATGACCCCCGGAGATTCCCTGGGAGATCGTCAGATACGACGGCAGCGGCACAGTGACGGTGGTCGGGCTGTTGAGGATCAGCGGGGCGGCGATGGTGTTGGGAGATGTCTGGCTTCCTCCCAGGCTCGTGACAACGCCTCCCTGAATGGTCAGCGTTCCTCCGCCGATGGTAACCCCGAAGAAATGTTCCAATCGAAGGACGCCCACCGTCCTATTGCCGTTTAGATTGGGCTGACCGGAGGCGAGTGTGGTTGCGAAGACCACCGTGTCCGTCGGCCCGGGCAGGCTGCTCGCGTTGCTCCAGTTTGTATACCAAGTCGTCCCGAAGACGGAGATGCTGGCGTCCCAGGCCGATGAAGTTCCGCCCCCAGACCAGGTGTAAGTGGCTGCCGGCGAAGGATCTGCGGCCGCAAGAAACAGGCAAACTAAGGTGAGGGCCGCGCGGTAGGCAAACGTGTTCATGCTTCTTCCCCTCTCTTTCCCGCCGGACCACGAAACACCATGCCGTGGGCATAGGTTGATACCAGCGTGTTGATAGTGCGAACGATTTGCACTACCATATTATTTCTCTTCCTTGCCCTTGTCAAGGTCTTTATTCTGACGACACCCACCGGGCTCATGCGCAGGTCACCGGCCACTACGCTTGTGGAGTAGCGCGGCCTCAGCCGCGCGTATCGAGACCACGGTTTGCGGAGCGGGGTTTCGACTGGTCCGGCTTCGCCGGACGGCTCAACCAGCGTAGGAGGGAGTTCCAGGAACAGGTTCCCGGGACACCTGGGGGAGGGGGACTGAACCGTCAGATCGGGCTGCGGGGGTGGGCGGCGAAAGCTTCCAGAAGGAGCCGCTCGGACTCGGGGCCGATCATCTGATAGCCGTAGTAGCGCCAGGCATCCGTCACCTCGTAGCCGCCTTCCTGGAACGCCTTCCCGGTAGGGATATATCCGATGTTGCCGTTCGTGTAGCCCGCCACCAGCAGGCGCTTGCCAGGGCGCAGCCGTCGCAGCGCAAGGCCGATCTCGCAGAACGCTTCGCCCGGAAGCCACGCAATGGTGGCCTCCCCGAGCTTGAGCTCTCCCACCTCAATGACCATCTCGCTTTGCCGGGCTTGCTCCGGATGGGCCAGAACATCCGCACCCCACTCCAGGTCCCGGATGTCGGCGAAGTCGCGGTCCTCCGTCGGCTTCGAGCCGATCTCCCGAAAGCGCGCGGCGATCTCAGCATCGGGAGGATTGGGCATGAGGGGAAGGTGGACGCGTTCTAGCCACGCAGAGATCTGCGGCTCTTCTATCCTTTCCGCCCCGGCAAGGGCATCGCGCACACTCCGTTCCACCACGGCCGCCGCCTGTTCCATCTCGCACAGACCGCCGCGGATGCGCGGGTTCAGGTCTCCACTGCATCCCTGAAGGAACAGCGCCACTCCGCCGGATCGCGCTTCCAGCCGGCGGCACACCTCGCCCGGCCAGTCGCCGGTTACCAGCCGGTTTTCGCCCCCCAGGGTCACCGCGTGGCAGGCGTAGTTGAAGATCGTGCCGATAATCTCTCCTCCGCCGC
>CALCJH010000145.1 GCA_937967775.1 uncultured bacterium
AGAGAGGTTTGGGGGATCCTGTGACATCTTGTCGTGTTCCGGGGAGCACTTTCGCAAAGGCGGCGGGGCCGGCCTCGTGGTCCCGGGTGCCCGGTCCTGCTCCCGGCGGTATTCTAAGCGAGCGCGGGATGGGTGTCAAACTTCGGGGCCGCCGCTTCGAACAACCGGGTCGGCGAGCGCCATGCTATAATCTGTGCGCCTTCGCGCCCCGCGTCAGCCTTCGAAGAAGTAGACCACCCGATGCATTCCGGCAACAAGGAAGATCCATCCGCACAGCGACCGTGGCCCAATGAGGAAGACCGGCTTTTCTCCACTGTTCATCTGCAGGGCGACCTGCGGGGCAGATCGGTCCGCGGCGGTGCGCTTACGGTAGCCTGCCAGGCCGGACGATTTGTTCTCAATACCCTCTCGCTCGTAATTTTTGCCCGGCTCCTGACGCCCTCTGACTTCGGCCTGGTGGCGATGGTCCAGCCTTTCACCGGCTTCGTCGCGGCATTCAAGGACCTGGGCCTCACGTTCGCCACGGTGCAGAGGTCCCGGATCTCCGAAGAGATGGTCAGCACGCTCTTCTGGATCAACCTGCTGGTCAGCCTGCTGCTCGCGCTGTGCGGGATGCTCCTGGCCCCCCTGATAGCGCTGTTTTACGGCGAGGACCGCGCGGGGTGGATCACGGTGGCGCTGTCGGCAACCTTCATTTTCGGCGGTCTGGGGGCGCAGCATCAGGCGCTGCTGCAGAGACAGATGCGATTCGCCAGCCTGGCGCTGGTGGATCTCGGCGGGCTCGCGGCGGGAATCGCTGCCGGCGTTGTCGCTGCCTGGCAGGGGATGGGCTACTGGTCGCTGGTGGTTATGACAGCGGTTTCGGGCGCGGCCACGGCGGCGATGCTCTGGTGGCAGTCCGGCTGGAAGCCCGGTCCTCCCCGAAAAGTGGCGGGTGTGGCCGAAATGCTCGGGTTTGGCGGGGGACTGACGGGCTTCTTCATTGTGAACTACCTGACCCGCAACGCCGACAACGTGCTGGTGGGACGCTTCCTCGGCAGCGAGGCTCTCGGTTACTACTCGCGCGCCTATCTCCTGCTGCTGCTGCCGATGCGACAGATCAACAGTCCTGTTCTGCCCGTGGGAATCTCCGCGCTGAGCCGGCTGCGCTCGCAGCCCGAGCGATTCCGCCGCTACTATCTGCGGGCCATTCAGATGATGGCGTTCGCCGGAATGCCCCTGGTGGTGTTTACGCTGGTGTGCGCGGAAAGCCTGATCGTTTTGATTCTGGGCGAGCAATGGAGACCGTGCGTCGCCATCTTTCGAGCGCTCGGACCGGCGGCGTTCCTGATGACCTTTAACGAGGCGGAGGGTCTCTTTTATGTTCCCAGGGGCGAAACGGTTCGGTGGTTTCGGTGGACCCTGGCGGTTGCCCCCGTATACATCATTCTGTTCGCGCTCGGACTGCGCTGGGGAGCGGTGGGGGTGGCGGCTTTCTACAGCGCAGCGATGGTGGCGCTGCGATTCCCGAGCATAGCCTACGCCTACAGAGGCTCTCCGCTTCGCGTGTCGCACCTGTTAGGAGCGATCTGGCGCCCCGCGGCCGCTTCCCTGAGCGGCGGGGCCCTCCTGCATCTTGCGGTATCAAGTCGGCTGGCCGGCGGAATTCCTCCAACGGCTCTGGTGGCGGCGGGTCTGTTGATCTACGCCGCAGCCTATCTCGGGGCGCTGGCCGTTCTTCCGGGCGGTCGGGCGGTGATTGCGGATGTGCGGGCCGTCCTGTCGGAACTCCGTGCCGCGAAGACAGTTAAGGAAGCCCAATAACCGCTGCCAGGCGCCGCAGCTGCCCGACACCCGCAGGACACATTAGGACGACACGTTCGGCTCCGCACCTATGACGGCGCGCGGCCGCGGGCCGGGTCTGTTGGACGCGCCGTGCGGAATCAGATTCGAGCAACAGGCTTTCCGGCCGTTGCCGCACTGACTGTTGGCAGGTGCAGTCCGGGACATTACATGGGAGTCAAAGTTTAGAGAAATATTCGCGTGAACAGGCGCTTTTTGGCAGGAAGAAGCCGATAGACGTGGAATAATAGCGTCGAGATTCCGCCCCCGCTGCGTCCGCCCTGGACAGCGGATAGTCCAGGAACTCGAGGCCTGTCCATGCGGTCGTGCGCGGTCAGCATAGTCGGATAAACAGGCGGGCGCATTCGGAGAGCGAGAGGAGACGTTCGGCCATGTTGAAAGGAATCAACTTTTATCGCGCGGGGCTGCTCGTCGGGGTCTTGATGATCCTGACCTACGCTCGGGCGTCTGCGGCCTCCGCACCTTCAGCGGGAACGCTGAGCCCCTCAAACGGGGCACTGGCGATCAACACAACCATCAGGATCACCTGCACCTACTCCGACGCGGACGGCGCGGCTGATCTTTCGGTCGTGTATCTACTGTTGAACACATCTGCGTCGGGAGTGAACGGCATCTATCTGGCCTACAACCGGCAGGCGAACAAGCTCTACCTCCGCAACGACGCCGACACGGGCTGGCTGGGGGGGTTCGCACCCGGGCAGGCTACCTCCGTTCAGAACTCCCGGGTGCGGCTGCTGGGCCAGACGACCAGCGTGTCCACATCAGGAAATACCCTGACGGTCAACTGGAGCATCCAGCCTCTGGGCGCCAACGCCGGCGCAACCCTGAAGGCGTATCTCAGGGCCCTTGATTCAACCGGGCTGCACAGCGGCTGGGTGCAGAGGGGGACGCTGACGTTCAAGTATGCGCCCGTGGGACAGAGCGTCACGCCCAACTCCGGCAGCGCCGCTATCGGAGCGAAAACGACCGTCAGCAGCGTGTATACCGACGCCGACGGCACGAACGATCTTTCGGTCGTGTATTTCCTGGTGAATACCACCGCGTCGGGAACAAACGCCATCTACCTTGCTTACAACCGCCAGACGAACAGGCTGTTTGTTCGCAACGACACGGATACCGCCTGGCTGGGAGG
>CALCJH010000146.1 GCA_937967775.1 uncultured bacterium
CGGGGGGTAGGTTTGCGGTCAGGAACGAAGGGCCGCCATACTTCAGAGCCGCCGCCGGAAGGATGACACCGAACCCGGCGAACATCAGCAGGAACTGGAAGATGTTGACGCGGATATCCGTGGAGAGACCACCCCGCGCCACATAGAAAGTGGAAAAGAGCGTCCCCACCAGAACGCAGACGGGAAGACCCCAGCCGGTGACGATCTGCAACAGAACCCCGAGCATCAGAACATAGGGGGCAGGACTGACCAGCACAAAGACGAACACCGACCCCAGCACCGCCGGTCCTTTTCCGAAGGACTGCGCGAGGCGGTCCGGTATGGTATACAGGGCGGCACGGCGCACCGGCCCGGCCAGGAAGAAGGCAAACAGGATGGCGAAGATGTAATACGGAATGCCTAGCGCAAGCCAGGTGTACAGCCCGGAAGTGTAGGTGAACTCCCCCACCCCGAGAATCCCGCCGTACCAGGTGGCCACCAGCGTGGCCACGAAAGCAGGCAGGCTGACTCTGCGGCCGGCAACCAGGTAGGCTTCCGCGTCCCCTTCCCGAAAGCGGTGCAGCCCCATCCCCACCGCCACGGTCGCAACCAGGTACAGCCCGATGACGGCCAGATCCGGCGCGCTCAGAGAGATCACTTCGCCAGAGCCGGAGCGAAAACAGGCTCGCCCCCGCCGCCTCTCTCCACGCAGACCAGCAACGGAGCACCCAGGCACTCGATGCGCACCCGGCTGCCGCAGGCCCGGTTGCTCAGTCCGTCCTTCACACCCATCTCAAGTTTCAGACCGCGCAAGGGATACAGCAGTCCCTCGGACGTCACGGTGCATGGCCCAAACACAGGCAGAAGCGAGACGCGCATCTCACCCGCGGGCTGCCACTCCCAGCATCCTTCGATGGCAAACAGATCCTGGCGGCGGTCGTGCAAGGTGACGTTGAGCACACCCCGGTATTTCATCAGGAGACCGATGTTCGCCAGCGCGTGATCCGGCTCGCGGCCAAGCGCTCCGGCCACCGAAACATCCTGCCAGCCCTTCTCTGCCACCCAGCCAAGGCCTTTGTCCAGATCGCTGGATTCCTGGTCATCCAGCCGCACCCACTCCACACTGGCGAACGCGCTACGAGCCGCCCGGCTGGCGCTGTCGAAGTCGCCGAGGACGGCATCGGGGACATCCCCCAGCTTGCGCGCCGAGTCCGCCCCACCATCCACGCACACCAGCGCCGCACAGCGAGCACGCAGTTTCTTCCAGAGCTTGCGCCCCGGACCCCGGCCGTTCGCCAGCAGAAGCACTCTCCCCTGCGGCTCAGTCATATCCGGCCCCGTATCCGTCAATGCTCCTCACCCCCTCCGGCGAGACATACTGCTCGTCGAACCGCTGAGCGGATGTCACGAACTCCGCGTGGCCGTCCGCGAAGATGATGGTGGCGCCCCTGGAATGCCACTGGCGATACCACCCTTCGTAGAAGTATTTCCCCGCCGTGTCCACCTTGGGGTCGGCCCAGGGCATCATCTCGTCTCGGATGATGCGCGTGTTCGCGGGCGAGACGAACGACCCGTCCCGCACGATCCGGGTGGGCATATCCAGCAGCGTATCGTTCTCTCGCGAGAGACCGTTCACAATGCTGAAGCAGCCTTTCGTGAACCGGTAACTGGAGCCGAACGCGGCGTGGTAGGTGGTATACCCCGTCCCGTCCAGCGCAGGCCCACCGTTGTCGGACGGACAGCGGAAGATATTCCGATCCTTGCTGTACGGCAGCAGGACCACTTCGACGCCCAGGTGCGGTTGCTGAGTGTTGTATGCCTGGAATACCGGCCAGCAGTCGCGGTTGTCATCCACGTACATCCGTACAGCTATGCCGATCTGCCTGCCATTGGACAGGCAGGCACCCGTCCGGGCACGGTCGCGGGCTCTGGCGAGAACGGGGAACATCAATCCGGCCAGAATGGCGATGATTGCGATCACCACCAGCAGTTCTATCAGGGTGAATCCCCTGCGGTTCAAGAGCGGATATCTCACACCTGGCTCCTCGGGGACCCGGAGAGCGCCGGACGCCGGATAACGCGGCCGACTCTCCCCGGCCTGGAGCTGATGAAGCTGGTGCGGCCGGATGGTCTTGCCTCGCTTTCCTTCGCCGGCATTACCCGGATCAGGTTCAAGGGGTCGGCTTCGTAGCCTCTCAGCCGCCGCGGGCAACTGCGGACAAGTTTCTCCGCAGGCCGCGGCAGGCTCCCCCAGCGACGGCGCCCGCATCCGCGCTTGCGGGCGGGCTTCTCACGGAGTCATCTTACCCCGCGCATCAACAGAAGACAACCCGGCAAGCCTCGCGGGGGCGGTTGATTGTCACGGACGCGCCCCGCCAGGAGTCAGGCGGAAACGGCAAAAGCGGCGCTTGCCCTGCTACAGGATCGCGCCGCCTTTGCGAGTGATGATCTTACTAACTGGATAATGCCGTACTTCTTAAGGTGAGCGACGAGGGCTCAGCCTGTCAGTGTACGTAGAGGGTATCGGGGAGGATCCCCAGCATCCGGGCCCGGTGCAAAGCCTGCATCCTGTTGCTGGCCTGCAGTTTGCGATAGATACGGTTGAGGTGATAGTCCACGGTCCTCTTGGAGCAAAACAGCGCCTCGGCAACCTCCTTGTTCGATTCCCCTGTCAGCGCCCGAGCGAGAACCTCAAGTTCTCTGCGGGTCAGCCTGACCGGCGCCTGCTCGTCCTGGCGGTTATCAGCCGGTGAGTCCACTGCGTCCACTCTCCTTTTCGTGCTGCCCGTCTCGCCCGCCCACAGCTCGGGGATGCCACACTGAACACCCCTTGTTGCGGACCGGCTCCGATCGAATGGCAACATCGTACTTACTCTATCCCTGTCGCATTGCGCAGGTGTTCATACCGGGTCGCATTTGCATTACGGATGCATCAGCGCGTCACATTCTTCCCGTTGTGGCTATGTTACCCGGCTGATGGGGCGATGAAACGGTCAGATGCAGAACCGGCGCACCCCGCCGAAATCTTGTGGTTTCGACTCGCCCGGCTCCGTCGGGCGGCTCAACCAGCGTGGGTTGAGTTCCGGGAACAGATTTTCGGGACAACCGGGGTTCCGACCCCTCATCCAAACTTTCTCCCGCCAGGGGAAAAGGCTTTTCTTACGGCGGCGGCGTGCTTGCCCACCCTCGGGTCCTGCCAC
>CALCJH010000147.1 GCA_937967775.1 uncultured bacterium
AGTGCGCGCGCTTTGCCAGGCCACGCCGGTGGTCTGCTGCAGGAATCCCTGCAGCGTCGTGCGGTCCGTCTCGCTCATCAACTCCTGAACGCCGATGACCGCGATGGGAGGATATGCCGCTCCGGACGGGTTCACCGTGGCCACCCATTCGGCGAAGCGGCGGGCCGTGTCGTAGGTGATCTGACTCTGATCCTGTTCGGTCCAGCGCCCACCGTTATACAGGTTGGCCTGGCAGACGGTGACCACACCCGCGCTGGCTACGGAAGTAACCAGAGTTCCTGGAACGATCAGTGCCAGTAGGAGCAGCGCGGCATTCAATGCTCAGCACCTCCGGATGCCTGGAAAACGGGCTGCCTCCGGCCGGGGAGGCAGCCCTGTAAGCCATAGTTTTCGACCGTTTCAGGATCGCCGGCGCACAGCGGCGAGTCCGCTGAGCCCGGCTGCAAGTGTCAGCAGGCTGGCCGGTTCGGGGATCACGGTGACCTTCAGGTCGTCAGCCACTGCGTAGTTCCACCAGGCCGGCTGCCCCGAGATGCTCAGGAAGCCGCGATAGAAGTAGACCTGCTCGGGAATAGCCGGCGCGGTGGAGAAAGTCGGGATGTTCTCCGCCACCAGATTGCCATTCACCCACAGGGAATATACCTTCGCGGTTATGTCCACGTCCGCGAGGAACCGGTAGGCTGTCGCGGCCTGGAATGTGGAATAGGTGGTCCATCCCGGTCCGGCCTGATAGTACTGGATGAATCCGTTGTTGAACCCGAAGGCCGCGCTCCGCCCGGTTCCCGCGGCGGTCTGCAGAGTCACCCACCACTGGGCGTTGTTGACGGCGGCCTTGGCCATGGTGACCTCGATGCGCATCAGCGGACCGGCTCCGCTAATGGGCAGGCGTCCCAGCCGCCCTGCGTTCCCCGTCACCAGAAGCGACTGCTGGCCGTTGATGACGAAGTCGGGAAGCACTGTGACGGTGAAGTTAGTGCTATCCGTGATCCAGCCCTGCTGTCCGGTGATGTCGCCGGTGACGTATTCCGGGGGCTCAAAGCCGGTGTCCACCAGCACCTGAGCCGTTGCCGGAAGGGCAGCAAGCATCACGGCCAGCAGCGCGATTACGAGTCTCATCTGATCTTTTCTCCTTTCCTTTCCCGGACGTGCCAGACGCTCCCCGCCCGGGTGCTGCCGGTCTCTCCAAACAACTGTAAGCCCCCCGTGCGATTCTGTCAAGGCATCGCGGCCCCTTTCCCTCTTACAAGGCCCCAGCGCGGGAAGCATAGTGAAAAAAGTGCAAAAAAGTTTCCGCACCCTCTTGCGCAAGAGACCGTGGTCCGATATTATAGGTGGTGAAAGCTTCCCACCCTCCTTTCACCTCCCCGGTGGACCCTGAAAGTCCACCGGGGGGCTTCTTTTTTTAGTTGCTTTTCGTTCTCTAAGTGCCCGGACTACAGCCGCTGTGAAAAAAGTTCATTATTTCTGTTGAAAGTGTTGCGGGCGGGGTGGAGGGACGATATAATGGCGGCGAAAGCTTCCCACCCTCCTTTCAGAGAAGCCCGGCGAACCAGGCGGTTCGCCAGGCTTTTTCTTTGCGCCTCTTGCCAACGTTGTAATCCCGGGTGACGCCTGCGTGCGTGACGCCGTTCAGCATTTGGGGCACACTCATCCCGTTGCGCCCCATCCATCGTGAAGAGGAGATCACAGAACCGGATGCTAGCCATCGAGGCCAGAGAGCTCGTCAAACACTACTCGTCCGACGCCGGACCGGTCGCGGCGTTGAACGGGGTGGATGTCAGCATCGCACAGGGAGAGTTCGTCGCCGTCATGGGACCCAGCGGGTGCGGCAAAAGCACCCTGCTGAATCTGATCGCGGGACTGGACTCCCCGACATCCGGCGCGCTGGAAGTCAACGGGACGGATCTTACCCGCCTCCCGGACGGGCGCCTGACGGAATACCGCCGCCGGGTGGTGGGCGTGGTGTTCCAGTTCTTCAACCTGCTTCCCACGCTGACCGTGGAGGAGAACATCAGCCTGCCCGCGCTGCTGGCGGGAACTCCAGAGGCAAGCGCTCTAAGAAAAGCGGCGGATCTGGCCGAAAAGGTGGGGCTGGCGCACAGGTTGCGCCACCGCAGCTTCCAGCTCTCCGGCGGAGAGATGCAGCGGGCCGCCATCGCCCGCGCGCTGGTGAACGATCCGGCTGTACTTCTGGCGGATGAGCCCACCGGCAATCTGGATTCCAGATCCGCCTCGGAGGTGCTTGCGCTCCTAAAGGATCTCCGTCAAGATACCGGGTCCACGATCCTGCTGGTGACCCACAGTCCCGAGGCGGCCGCGGTGGCGGACCGCATCATCCGGATGGTGGACGGAAAGGTGGACGGGAGTGCGCCGGCTGCTTAGCTGGATCTCCCTGAGGCATCTGGCGCAGCATCCGCTCCGTACGACCGTCAGCGTCCTGGGAGTTGCGCTCGGCGTGGCGATGTTCGTGGCCATCCGTCTGGCCGGCGCAAGCGCGGTGGCCGCCTTCAATGACAGCGTTGATGCGCTGGCTGGACGCGCGAACCTGCAGGTGACAGGTGGATCCGCGGGTGTGGATGAGAGCCGTCTGGCGGCCGTTCTGCAGGATACGCACGTCCGGGAGGCATGGCCGGCCATCGAGCGGCTTGTGGCGCTTCCTGGGAAGGAAGGGGCCTCTCTGCTGGTGGTGGGGATGGACTTCTATTCCGACCCCCGCATCGCGGAGCTGGTGGGTCAGGCGTCCGGAGTGACGCGCGAGACCCTGCTGGAGTTTCTTGTCGAGCCGGCTTGCGTTGCCGTCTCAGCCACGGCCGCCGCGCGCTTCGGATGGAAACCGGGTGATCGTGTCCGCATATCCATCGGCGGGCGGGCGCGCACACTCACTGTGAAGTTTCTCTTTCAGGGTGATTCCCTTGCTCGCGCCTACGGAGGGGATGTCGCCGTGATGGACATCGCCGCCGCCCAGGAGGTTCTGGGCGCTCCGGGACGTGTGGACCGCTTCGACATCGTCCTGCGCGAGGGAGCCTCCTCGGAATCTGCCACGCGGCGGATCTCACGCCTGGTACCCGGAGCTGATGTGGCCCCTCCTACTGCACGCGGGAAGCGCGTTGAGGCGATGACAGCCAGCTTCCGGATGAATCTGCTCGCGCTGGCTCTGGTGGCGCTGTTTGTAGGCTCGTTCCTCATCTTCAACAGTGTCTCACTTTCCGTCATCCAGAGACGCCGGGAGACCGGCATCCTGCGGTCGGTCGGTGTCTCGCGCGCTCAGGTGGCCGGGATGTTTCTGGCCGAGTCGGTGGTGTATGGTGTTGCGGGCTCGCTGCTGGGCGTTGTTCTGGGAGTGGCGGTCTCATCCACCGCGCTGGAAAGCGTGGGCCAGACCGTCAGCTCGCTTTATGCATCGGTTCGAGCCACCCGGATCGTCCTGGACCCGGCCACGTTGGCCGCCGGTTTCTTGCTGGGGGTGGCCGCGTCGCTGGTCAGTGGCCTGGCGCCCGCCCTTGAGGCTGCCTGCGCGAAGCCGGGCATCACGGCGCGGGAAGGTTCCTTGATGCAAGGACGCCGGCGGCGTCTGGTGGCTGTCACTTTCGCCGCCTTTTTGGCGGCGGG
>CALCJH010000148.1 GCA_937967775.1 uncultured bacterium
AGTAGAAAGCGTGGACGCGACCCTTTCCTTCGTTCGTCACCGTGATCCGCGCCGACTTGCGGAAGGGCATGGGCCAGTAGCAGTTGCGCGCGCGGCCTTCGCTGGTCACGCGCACCGGCAGGCTGTTCACAGGCACGTCCATGCCGTGGCCGGCCGCAAAGAAGTCGCCGAGCGGCACCTCGACGCTCGGCTCCGTCTCCCCGTCCCAGTACATCCGCAGCACCAGCAGTCTGGAATACCACCGATCCTCCGCGGCGACGGTGTTCCAGATGTGCACGATTCTTCCCGGTCCCTCCAGGTCGGCGATCACCAGAGTCTGCCCGGGCTCGATGGGCCGAAAATCAGCGTTGCCGTTGCGCCAGTCGGGGTCCGAGCTGGAGGAACGCCGGGCTTCGTAGTCCTTCAGCAGCTCCAGGCCGCCGATCGGGTTGCCGCCGACACAGGCCGACGCAATCGCGGCCACGGCCCCCACAGTGGTCAAAAACAGGTGCGGAAGTCTTCGTAACACGGTCAGGCCTCCTTCGCCGGTTTCTTCCGGAAATGTTAGAGCAGACTTCGCCGTCCTTCAGGGGAATCCTGCCTGTGAGCACAGATCACCCTCGACCGTGCAGACGGTAGTGCCGGAGACCCTCCACAAAAGCTTTCAGATTCTCCCAGGGCACGCCGGGAGCGATGGAGCTGCTTGCCCCCAGAAACAGTCCGGTGCGAGGGCCGTTCTCCACCAGAAAGCGCATCTCTTCCCGCACATCCGCAGGTGTCCCCATCGGCAGCGTGCGCGTAACGGAGACTCCGGCGAAGATGATCAACTCCCGGTCGTCTTTGGCTTTCATCCGGCAGATCCGGCGGTAGTCCATACCGTCCTCGTACTGGAACCCCTGAAACCCTGAGATGCCGGCTTCCAGCAGTCTGGGCACAAGGTCCATCAGGTTGCCGTCGCAGTGCCACAGCAGACGCACATCGGTTTTTAGGAGAGGCTCAAGGCTGCGCACGAAATGGGGAAGCCAGAGGCGGTCCAGAGTCTCGATGCGCACCAGCATTCCGCGGGAGTCCGCCATGTCGTGGTCCAGACGGCAGACGGGCGGCAGCTTTCCATCCGTGAATGCCCGCGCGGCGGCCCGGTTGTTGCGCACCGCAACATCCGCCTGCAGCCGGAAGTGCTTCTCCATCACATCGGGGTACAGAGCGTAAGCCGAAAAGTAGTGCTCGTAGCCGTAGACGCCGTAGGCGAACCCCGGGAACATAATGCAACCGTAGGGCACTTTCAGCATCTCCGGGCCGATCCGGTTCTGAAGGCGCTGCTCCCGGAGAACGATCTCCCGCGCCCGGGCGTCCTCATCGAACTCCGCGGCCCACCGCTCCAGCCTCGGGAACACCACCCGGTCCAGATGCTCCACGACGGCCTCCGGAGAGTCTATCAGGATGCCGTCGCGCTCCACACTACGTGCGCCGGTGGTCGCGCCGCGCTCCGCCTCCTCGTAGCCGTGCGAGGTCATGGTCAGCGGATTGTCCCAGAGATACTGATCCAGCAGACAGACCCCGCAGTTCTCCTGCATCCGCAGGTAGACGCGTTCCGGATCCCGCAGATAGTCGCCTGGTCCCGCTCCGGCCAAGCGCTCGATCATGGCGTGCTCCATCACGTGGACGATCCAAGTGGGGATGCCACTGGTCTCCCTCAGGAGCAGTGCATCCATGGCAAGCTGCGCGCGCGGGGTCTCGGGAGCGTGAAAGACCGGGAAGCTCGCAGCATCGCTGGCTGAGCCGTCCTGGGCCGTCTGGCTCGAAGTGATATCCGGGTTCAAGGTTGTTGCGGCCTCCTGGCCCGCGACCGGTCCGTCGGGTTGCCCTTCAGTGCATCTCCACCTCGCAGACGCCGATGCCGCCGCGGTAGAAGTTGAACTGGACGTTGGGGTGCAGCGAGAGCAGGGACATCGGCACCGCGCTGTCCGCAATCCTCTTGCTGATCATCAGGGTGGTCAGCCGCTGCCCGAAGGGATTGTCGTGCATCCCGGCGTGCCAGATGGACACCCGCTCCGCCTTCCAGGTCTGCACCGGCCCCACTGTGACCGCCTGAGTGGGCACCAGAGAGACGTTTCCACTGCCGGAGGTCCGCGCATTCTGCATGATGGTGACGGGATGCAGGTCCACCACCCGCGTCCCCAGCTTCAGGTACTCCTCCGGCGAGGGTGGCTCATCCCTGTAGGCACCCTCCCTGCGCACCGGATCATTGAAGGCCCAGTGCTTGATGTCTCCCTGTCCGCCCTGCATCACCACGCAGCGGACTCCTTCCCAGCTCTGCTCATACTCAGTGACGTCGGCGCGAGGGAAGTGCAGGTTCTCTTCAGGCATGGCGAGCTCCGGCCGGATGCGGTCGAAACACAGTTCCCGGTCCGTCCGCGCGAACGAAAGCGGATGCTCGGGAGGCACTTCCCGGCCATCCAGCACCCATTCGTCCATTCCCCAGAAGTGGGCGTGACGCAGGTTCAGGTCCAGCGCGTTCACCAGCCGCGCCACCAGCGGGAGCTGCTCCGTCGGCCCGATAGGGCCGCAGATTCCTGCCGGGCTGTCCGGCGTGGCCTGCCTCCACGCCTCGATATATTCCAGCGCCTCCGCCAGGTAGAACTCTTCCAGCGTGTCATAGATCACCACGCGGAAGCCCTCCCGCGAAAGGCTGGGCAGATCCTCGGCCTTGAGGCTGGCGGCGTCGTCGAGGAGTTCCTGATCCAGTGTGGTGTAGTCCCACCAGTCCGGCGCAAGTTTGCTGAGTCTTCTGGCCATTTCCGTCCCTCCCGCGGCCCCGTCTCTAGGGAGCGGGGCGCGATTGCAGGATATCTCTCTAACGGTCTTCCGGGAAGGGCTTTGCACTGCATTGCCGCGAATCCTGCGTTTTTGGCGCAGAATCATTGTTGCGACGCGGTCGCTCAGGCGCTAAAATGACCTCTGAAGACCTGCACAGCGCTTCCCTGGCCGGGAAGCCCGCAAGGTGAAGGAGGACTGTTCCCGTGGATATGCAAGTCAGGAAAGATCTGCTGCCGACAGAGGAAGATGTCCGGTTCTATCGTGAGAACGGCTACTGGCTGGGGCCGCGCATTCTGGATGAGGAGGCGCTGGAGGCCCTTCGGGACCGCCATGCGCGGGTGGTCGCCGGAGACTATGCCACGGGACGTCCACCCCTTTCCCACACTCCCCCGCCCGGCGAACCGCTGGACCGCATCGTCAAGATAGACAATGCCTACTGGGCGGATCCTGTGGTGGCGCGACTCTCCACGAGCCCGATGCTCGGGGCGATAGCTGCCCGGCTGACGGGAGCTTCCGGCATCCGCCTCTGGCATGACCAACTCCTGCTCAAGCCACCCGATACGGGCGCCCAGGGCAATGTGGGATGGCATCAGGACTACGGTTACTGGCAGTGCGCCGAACCTGCCGATATGCTTACAGCCTGGGTGGCGCTGGACGACGTGACGCTGGAGAACGGGTGCATGCAGGTGGTGCCTGGCAGTCACAAATGGGGTCTGGTGCCGGAGGGTAGCTTCTTCGTCCAGGACCTGGAATCGTTGCAGGCAGAGATGGAGCGGCGGTCGGGGCGGGGATTCGAGCTGGTGCAGTGCATCCTGCCCGCCGGGGCGGTAAGTTTTCACCACTGTCTGACGATCCACGGCAGCGGTCCGAACGTCAGTGGCAGGCCCAGGAGGTCCATTGTGGTGCATATGATGCCCGACGGGACGCGTTACAGGGCCGGGACTCCCAATGACAACCATTCCAGCGTCCGCCTGCTGAGCGGCAGGGACGGAGATCCTTACGCGGGGCCGTTCTTCCCGCTGATATACCGGGAAGGCTCCGGCGAAACCTGGACCTGCTGGACGGCCGGGGAAAGCGCTCATCCGGCAGTAGCCGCCGCGAAGTGATGTAGAGGG
>CALCJH010000149.1 GCA_937967775.1 uncultured bacterium
TCGCTCCGGCCATTCCCAGCGAGGGCAAAGCCCACCAGCGCGCGCAGAAGGTGGGGCAGGGGACTTGAAGCTGGAGCATATCGCCGCTCCTGAAGAGCGCGTTGTCGTTCTGGACTTCGGCGCGCAGTACAGCCAGCTGATCACACGCCGCGTCCGCGAATGCCACGTCTACAGTGAGCTTCTCTCGTATGACACCCCGCTGGAGGAGATCCTCTCCCGGAAACCGCGAGGGATCATTCTGAGCGGAGGGCCTTCCAGCGTATACGAAGAAGGCGCGCCTGCCGCGGACCCGCGGCTTTTTGAGCTGGGCATCCCGGTGCTGGGCATCTGCTACGGAATGCAGCTGATGGCCCATCAGCTCGGAGGAAAAGTCCTGCCCGGTGAGAACCGGGAGTACGGCAAGACCGAACTGCACGTCCGCGAAGGAGCGCCCCTGTTCGACGGTTTGAACCCGGAGCTAATCTGCTGGATGAGCCACGGGGATCTTGTTCAGGAGCCTCCGCCCGGCTTTGAAACCATAGCCTCCACGGTGAATTCTCCGGTGGCGGCTATGGCGAACGTCCAGAAGAGACTTTTCGGCGTGCAGTTCCACCCCGAGGTGGCACACACTCCGTGGGGGATCGAGATCCTGCGTCAGTTCCTCTACGGTTTCTGCGGCTGCGAGGGGCAGTGGACGATTGAGTCCTTCGTCACTGAAGCTACTGAAGGGGTGGCCCGTAGAGTGGGCAAGGGCAGGGTTCTTTGCGCACTGAGCGGGGGGGTGGACAGCTCCACCACGGCGGCGCTGGTTCACAGGGCCATCGGGGATCAGATCACCTGCATCTTTGTGAATCACGGCTTGCTGCGTCTGGAGGAGCCGGAGCGGGTACGCGCCACTTTCGACCAGCACTTCAAGATGAACCTGGTCTATGTGGACGCGACCGACCGCTTCCTGGCCAGGTTGGAGGGCGTCACTGACCCCGAACGCAAACGTAAGATCATCGGCGAGGAGTTCGTCCGCGTCTTTGAGGAAGAGGCAAGCCGCCTGGGGGACTTTGACTTTCTTGCGCAGGGGACGCTGTA
This sequence comes from uncultured bacterium, assembly GCA_937967775.1. Classification (GTDB taxonomy): domain Bacteria; phylum Armatimonadota; class UBA5829; order DSUL01; family DSUL01; genus CALCJH01. Next base: position 1,063 of record CALCJH010000149.1, read on the forward strand.
TCCGGATGTGGTGGAAAGCGGCACCAAGAACGCGGCGCTCATCAAGACCCATCACAATGTGGGCGGCCTGCCGGAAAAGATGAACTTCAAGCTTCTGGAGCCGCTGCGCGATCTGTTTAAGGACGAGGTCCGCGCGGTGGCTACGGAGCTGGGGCTGCCGAGCGAGCTCGTCTGGCGCCAGCCGTTTCCCGGACCGGGCCTGGCCATCCGGATCATCGGCGAGGTGACGCGGGAGCGTCTGGAGACTCTCCGGCGCGCCGACTGGATCGTGGTAGACGAGATAAAGAGAGCCGGTCTCTACCGGCAGCTTTTCCACGCGTTTGCGGTTTTGCTGCCCATCCGCAGCACGGGCGTCATGGGGGACCAGCGCACCTACGCATATCCCATTTGCGTCCGCGCGGTCACAAGCGACGATGTCATGACCGCGGACTGGGCGCGCCTGCCTTACGAGGTGCTTGAGCGCATTTCTAACCGCATCACGAACGAAGTGCCGGGAGTCAACCGGGTGGTGCTGGATATCAGCTCCAAGCCGCCGGCGACCATTGAGTGGGAATGAGTTCTAAAGAATGAACCTTCGCGATGACATCGCTCAGATATTGCTGACGGAAGAACAGATCGCTACCCGTGTCAAAGAGCTGGGGCAGCAGATCTCGCGCGACTATGAGGGCAAGGATCTCATCCTGGTCGGGATCCTGAAAGGCGCCGCCATCTTCCTGGCGGACCTGGTCCGGGCCATTGAGATCCCCGTAGCTTATGACTTCGTGGCCATCTCCAGCTACGGGGCGGACAGCCGTTCGGCCGGTGTGGTGCGCATAATCAAGGATCTGGATGAGAGTCTGGTCAGCAAGCACGTCCTAGTGGTTGAGGATATCGTGGACACCGGCTGGACCCTTCGTCTTTCCTATCTGCTGGAGAACCTCCGATCCCGCAAGGCAGCAAGCGTCCGGGTGTGCACGCTGCTGGACAAACCCAGCCGCCGTGAGATGGGCGTGAAGATAGACTACACGGGCTTCCTTGTCGAGGATAAGTATGTGGTGGGCTACGGGCTGGACTATGCCGGTGAATACCGCAGCCTTCCTTTCATCGGCGTCCTGAAGCCGGAGGTTTACGGCGGCGGCTGAAAAGTCTTGCCCGGTTATTGCCGATAGATGATTGTGAAAACTCTGTTGCGCAGGGCAGGGGAGGGGTATATAATACTTGCGATGCTGGCTGCCTCCCCGGTAATGCTCGCAGCCTGAGTTTGATTTCCCGGATCCCAGACGCGAACCCCGGATGCCTGGGGCTTGGCTTGAGATACGAGGCCCGAATATAAGCCCGGCCGGATGTGAACTCGCGTATTTTCCCTGCTTTTGATCTGGAGCGTCCCTCCAGGCGTCGGAAGCGCGGCAAACCAGCCGTGTGAGGGCGCGCTCCGTTACCAGATGAGGTGACCCACACGTGGAAACA
>CALCJH010000150.1 GCA_937967775.1 uncultured bacterium
TTCCTTCACGGCAACTTCGTTACTCTGACCAACCTGACGGAGCGGGACTGGGAGCGTATTTTTCGACAGAGGCTTTCGCCCCTGTATGTGTCGGTGCACGCCACGGATGACGCCGTCCGCCGGAGACTCCTGCGCAACAAACGCTGCTCCCCTGTAATGGATGATCTCCGCCGGCTCATCGAGGGAGGCATCCGCCTCCATACCCAGGTGGTGCTGTGCGCGGGACTGAACGACGGTGATGTGCTGGACCGCACCATTCAGGATCTGGCAACTTTGTATCCTGCAGTCGAGACCCTGGCTGTCGTGCCGATGGGCGTAACAGACTATCGTCTGGAGCGGAACCAGAGCGAACCTTACGATGCTGCCGGCGCCCGGAGGGTGCTCCGCCAGGTGCGGCCCCATCAGCGCATCTTCGAGCGGGATTTGGGCGTGCGGTTTGTGCATCCCTCGGACGAGTTCTACTTACTGGCGGGCCGTCCGCTGCCCAGAGCGCACACCTATCAAGGATTTCCGCAACTCTCAAATGGGGTGGGGGGCAGCCGGCTGTTTCTTGACGAACTCCGTGCGCTGCGGGGTTTCCGGCAGCCGTGCGGACGCGGTGCCAGTGTTCAGATGGTGACGGGCGCGCTGGCGGTGCCGCTGGTGGAGCGGTTCGCCGCGTTGGCGGAGGAGACGCTGGACATCCGGGCCAGGGTGTTGCCTGTCAGAAACAACTGGTTCGGACACACGGTTACGGTGGCAGGTTTGCTCACAGGGCGGGATGTGAAAGATGCCATTCTCGCGGCGGGAAGGGCGGATGTGGCGATTATCCCGGACGTCATGCTGCGCGACGATTCGGATGTGTTCCTGGACGATATGACTGTGGAACAGATCTCATGGGAGACCGGCCGCCCGGTGCTCCCTGTCAGCGTCTGGCCCGGAGATGCGCTGCGCTCGCTCGCCTGCTGGCTGTCGGCCTAGTCAGTTAGCCGGAAGGCTGGAACATCCGGCCGGAACTGCCGCTCTAAATACACGGAGTGGCGGAAGAGGCTTCGCAAAGGTCAAGATGCAGGGGCGGGCTGCGGTGTGGGATGCGCCGGCGCCTGCCAGTGACGGCGACGCAGGAGGTTATCCATTTGTCATACTGGCGCAGGTTTTTCGGAGTTGCTCTGACGCTCCTGGTAGTCGCTGCCGCCGTGGGATGCGGTGGTGGCGGTGGTGGCGGAACCACTGACCCCGGCGGAGGCGGCGGAGGCGGTGGTGGCGGCGGAACGCCCACTCCCCCGAATCCGCCGACGAATGTGCAGGCGGCGCGCCATCCCGTCCAGGTGACGCACGTGAATGTTACCTGGACCGCGAGCAGCAGCACCAATGTGGTGGCATACAATGTCTACCGGAAGCTGTCGAACCAGACGAGCTTTTCGCGCGTTGCTACGGTGACGGGGACGAGCTTCACGGACACCAACATAGACTCCTCCGTGGTGTTCGACCAGATCCAGTATTACGTCCGGGCGGTGAACTCCAGTGCGCTGGAGAGCGCCAACTCCAACATTGCGACGGTGCCTTCCACGGTTCCAGGTGGAGGAGGACCACCGCCTCCACCGCCGTTCTAGAGTCAGCGGGGCGTTCTTCCTTCAGACGCGGAGTGTACACAAGAAGATTACGGGCGGCCTGGGAAACCAGGCCCGCCCGTAATCTTTTCTGTTCTGTTGACAACGGGGCGTGTCTACGCTTTGATAAGCTGGCGCAGGACATACTGCAGAATGCCGCCGTTGCGGTAGTAATCTGCCTCGCGCGGAGTGTCGATCCTTACGGTGGCCTGGAACTCTATTGTCCGGCCGTCTTCGGCGCGAGCGGTGACCCGAGCCGTCCGGCCTGAGGCGAAGCCGGTGGCGATCGCCTCCGCGACTCCCTGGATATCGAACACTTCACGTCCGGTCAGACCCAGCGAGTCCGCGTTCTCGCCCGGCGCGAACTGCAGCGGAACGATTCCCATCCCCACCAGGTTGGAGCGATGGATGCGCTCAAAGCTTTCTGCGATCACCGCCTTCACTCCCTGCAGGAATGGTCCTTTAGCGGCCCAGTCCCGGCTGGACCCGGACCCGTACTCCTTCCCGGCAAGGACAATCAGCGGGATCCCCGCCTCCGAATACCGGACCGCCGCATCGTAGATGGTCATCACCTCGCCTGAAGGAATATAAGTGGTGAAACCGCCCTCCGTGCCGGGCGCCAGTCTGTTGCGGATGCGCACGTTGGCGAACGTGCCACGCACCATCACTTCGTGGTTACCCCGGCGGGATCCATAGGAATTGAACTCGGCCTGCGGAACGCTTCGCTCCAGCAAGTATTTTCCAGCAGGCGAGTCCGGCTTGATGCTGCCCGCCGGGCTGATATGGTCCGTCGTAATGCTATCCCCCAGGAATGCCAGAACCCGCGCCTCCCGGATGTCTTCCACGCTGTCCGGTTCTTCCGGCCGCATCCCGTCGAAATAGGGCGGGCGGCGGATATAAGTGGATGACTCGTCCCAGGCGAAGCGGTTGCCGGCAGGCACTTCGATGGAGTTCCAGTTCTCGTCTCCTTGAAAAACGGCGGAGTAGGTCTCCTCGAACAGCTCGCGCGTCACACACCGCTCAATGACCTGGTTGATCTCCGCCTGCGACGGCCAGATGTCCCGCAGGTAGACCGGTTTGCCGTCCCTGTCCGTTCCGAGTGGCTCGGATGCCAGATCTATGTCTATGCGCCCGGCCAACGCGAAGGCCACCACCAGCGGAGGGCTCATCAGGTAGTTCGCGCGTACCTCCGGGTTGATGCGGCCTTCGAAATTCCGGTTGCCGGACAGGACGGATGCTGTCACCAGCCCGCCTTCCGCGATGGCCTGTGAGATCGCCTCAGGAAGAGGACCGGAGTTGCCAATGCAGGTGGTGCAGCCGTATCCCACAGTGTTGAAGCCGATCTGGTCAAGATAGCGGGAAAGGCCGGCTGCTTCCAGATAGCGTGTCACCACCCTGGAGCCCGGCGCAAGCGACGTCTTGACCCACGGCTTTGAGCGTAGGCCCCGTTCGACAGCGTTCCTGGCAAGGAGCCCCGCCGCGATCATCACGGACGGGTTGGAAGTGTTCGTGCAGCTAGTGATGGCGGCGATGACCACGCTGCCGTGCGTCAACTCGAACTCTTGGCCGTCCAGCCGGGCGCGGACGGCCGGAGCGGCATCTGCGCCGGAAGCTGAAGGCCCTAGGAGCGACGGCAGCGCCTCTCGAAAGGAATCGGCTGCCTTTGAGAGAGGCACCCGATCCTGCGGGCGCCTCGGCCCCGCCACACTCGGCTCCACCGTGGAGAGATCCAGCTCCAGGACGTCGCTGTAGGCAGCTTCCGGCGTTTCGGGGGTGTGGAAAAGCCCCTGCTCCTTGAAATATGTCTCCACCAGCTGGATGTGCTCCTCGGACCGGCCGGAGTGGCGCAGATAGCGCAAGGTCTCGGCATCAACGGGGAAGATGGCGCAGGTGGCACCGTACTCCGGACACATGTTGGAGATGGTCGCCCGGTCCGCAAGAGGCAGCGTGGCAAGGCCCGGCCCGAAGAACTCCACAAACTTGCCAACCACGCCCTTCTGCCGGAGGATTTGTGTGACCGTGAGCACCAGGTCTGTCGCCGTCGCGCCTTCCTTCAAAGCCCCTGTGAGCCGGAAGCCCACCACGGAGGGGATCAGCATACTCACGGGCTGGCCCAGCATGGCTGCCTCGGCTTCGATGCCTCCCACGCCCCATCCCAACACGCCAAGCCCGTTGATCATCGTGGTGTGGGAATCCGTGCCTACCAGCGTATCGGGGTAGGCCGACAGAGTGCCGTCACCGGTCTCTGCTGTGAACACCACCCGCGCCAGATACTCCAGATTCACCTGATGGACAATGCCGGTACTAGGAGGCACGGCGCGGAAGTTGCGGAAGGCGCTTTGCCCCCATTTCAGGAAGGAGTAGCGCTCCCGGTTCCGCTGGAACTCGCGCTCCACATTGATGATCAGGGCATCGGGGCGACCGAATGCATCCACCTGCACGGAGTGGTCTATGACCAGCTCCACGGGCTGAAGCGGGTTGATTCGGGACGGATCTCCACCCAGCTCCGCCATAGCGTCCCGCATTGCGGCCAGATCCACCACGCAGGGCACTCCCGTGAAGTCCTGCAGCAACACCCTGGCCGGTGTAAATGCGATCTCGCGTTCGGGGATCGCCTGCGGATTCCAGCCTGCGAGGGCGGCAATGTCCTCCGCCGTTACGGAGATCCCGTCCTCGGTTCGCAGCAGGTTCTCCAGCAGAATGCGCAGACTGTAGGGCAGCCGCTCCAGAGAATAACCGGCATCCTGCAGGGCCGTGAGTCTATGGATGACGTAGTTCCGGCCGCCGGCGGTCAAGGTGTCCCGGGCGGAGTACGAGTCGGTCACTTTGCAAGCCTCCTTCACAGATCGGGAGCTGCCCTTCCGAAGCGGTGGAGGGCATCTCCCGGGGGATTATGGCACGCCCCCGGCCTGCCTGTCAGGCTCCGCCCCAAGCCCTCTGAAGTTGACACGCCAAAATGGCAATCGGTATAATACGTAGCTGTCTGTCTGCCTCTTAGAAGAGCCTACACGCACAGACAGAGCGTCCAGAGGAGGATGCGAATTGTCGCGTTACCGTCAGTTATTCTTCTTCATCCTTGTGCTTTGCGCCGTATCCGCCTGGATCGTGGCCACGAAGGAGATGCGCCGCGGTCTGGACCTGGCGGGCGGGATGCGGGTGGTCTATGAAGCAAGACCCGGACCGGGGCAGGAGTTCAACAACCAGACGCTGCAGACCGTAGCCCGTATCCTGGAGCGGCGCGTGAACGCATCCGGCGTGGTCGAGCCGGTGGTCCAGCCCAAGCCTCCACGGCAGGTCATCGTCGAGATCCCGGATGTCAAAAACAAGGAAGAGCTGGCAACGCGGCTGAGCCGCCCCACCAAGCTGGAGTTCCGCTATTTCAAGAACATCCAGAGCGACCGCAATCCCGGCGCTCCCATCAGGATGCAGGTGGACCGGGAGAACGGCAACGAGAAGATCGTTTTCTACGACCCGGAAGGCAAGGAGGTGCCGCATAGCAAGATCCTTGCGGACTCCGAGCTCATCCTCACCGGTGCGGATCTGAAGGACAATGCCCGCGGGGATATCTCCGGGATGCGCTCCGTGGTACGCATCGAGTTCAAGCCCGAGGGCAAAGAGAAGTTCGCCGAGTTCACCCGCCGCCACGTGGGGGACTATCTGGCCATCGTCCTGAATGACCAGATTCTGAGCGTTCCGGTCATCAACGAGGCCATCCTGGGCGGAAAGGCCGAGATCTCCGGAAACTTCACGCCGGAAGAAGCCCAGAACCTGGCCAACGACCTGAACGCAGGCGCGCTGCCGGTCCCTCTGGAGATCGTGGAGCAGAACATCGTGGAGGCGTCCCTGGGAGCTCAGTATGTCTCCCAGAGCGTGAAGGCGGGCATCTATGGCCTCGTGCTGGTCGTGATCTTCATGATCGGCTATTACTGGCTGCCTGGCGTCATAGCCACCATCGCGCTGGCGATGTATGCCCTGTTCACGTTCGCCATCCTCAAGTGGATGGGCGTCACCATGACCCTGCCGGGCCTTGCGGGTTTCATCCTGTCGGTAGGTATGGCGGTGGACGCCAACATTCTCATCTTCGAGAGGATGAAGGAGGAGCTTCGGGCCGGCAAAACGCTGCACTCCGCCATTGACGCTGGCTTTAACCGGGCCTGGACAGCGATTCTGGACTCCAATGTCTGCACCATCATCACCTGTCTGGTGCTGATTGCCCTGACCAGCGGGCCGGTGGTCGGCTTTGCCAAGACCCTGGCCATCGGTGTTCTGGTCAGCATGTTCACGGCCATCACGGTCAGCCGCACCCTGCTGCATCTGGTCACCTCGTTCGGCTTCGCCCAGAATGCCCGCCTTTACGGCCTGGGCCGCCAGTGGATGCAGCCCGTCGGGGGCAGGGGCTTCGACATCATCGGCCGGCGTGCCATCTGGTTCTCCATTAGCGGCGTGATCATCGCCACCGGGCTGGTTCTGCTCTTCATGCCGGGAGGAGGCCTGAAGAAGGGTATCGAGTTCACGGGCGGCAATATGATCCAGGTGTCCCTGCCTGCCGGTGTCACCGCCCCTCAGGTGCGAAGCGCGCTGGCGGAGTTCTCACCGCGGGTGCAGCTCTCGCCGGAGGCCGGCACCAACCGGACCACCGCCTACATCCGCACCAAGGAGCTGAAGCCCGCGGAACTGGACCGGTTGAGGGAGATCGTGACGTCGCGCTTCAAGGGAGCCGAGGTCGTCAGCACCAGCAAGGTTGGGGCCAGCATCTCAAGGGAGATCACCGAAAAGGCCATCCTGGCAGTGGTCCTTGCCTGTGTCGCCATCTGTATCTACCTGTCAGTCCGGTTCGCACAGCATGGCTTCGTGGAGGGCTTCAAATATGGAGCCTGCGCGCTTGCGGCGCTGGTGCATGACGTGCTGGTGGTGCTGGGAGCTTCCGCGCTATTTGGCAAGCTCTTCGGATGGGAGATTGATGGCGCATACGTCACCGCCGTGCTGACAATGGTCGGCTACAGCGTGCACGATACCATCGTGGTTTTCGACCGGGTGCGCGAGAACCAGAAGAACCGCCTGAAGGGCGAGACCTTCGAGCAGATGGTCAACCGCAGCATCCTGCAGACCTTCGCGCGGTCCATCAACACGTCGTTGACGGTGGTCCTGGTGCTGGTCACCCTGCTGCTGTTCGGCGGGTCCGTTCTGCACCACTTCACCGCGGTGCTGCTTGTGGGTATCGTCATCGGGACATACTCCTCCATCTTCAACGCCAGCCCGCTTCTGGTTCTCTGGGAGCGGCAGGCGCGCAAGGCTAAGGGGCAGTTGACCCCGGCTGAGATGAAGCCGCTGGTGGAGAGGCCGTCCCGCGAGGCGCTGGAGATGGTCGGGGCCTCCTCCGACGGCGACCGGGAGGAGGAAGAAGACGTGGAGGCTCGTCCGGTGGCCGGCGGGGTTGCGAAGGCAAAGCCTCGCACCCAGCAGGCGAAACGGCGCAAGCGCCGGTTCTAGCTCATATCCCTGCGGCTATAGGGCAGCCGCAGCGGGCGAATCCTGGCGGCCTGCAGTTTTCCATAGGGGAGGACTGCAGGCCGCTGGCATTGAAAAAGGAATCAGTAATAGAAGGAGTCATTCGCGCTGTTTCCAGGGATGGACGATAAGCCGGGACGGATGGAGAGGGTCTGGACGCTGATGGAGCCCCCGTTGAATGCGGGGGAAGACCTCTCGCGGGGACTGGATCTGCATCCTGTCACGGCTCTGCTGCTTGCCAGGCGGGGCATCAGGACCGTCTCCGCCGCCAGTGATTTCCTGAATCCCTCCACCGCTACCGTTCCCGATCCATTTCTCCTTCCCGACGCTGAACAGGCCGTTGACCGCCTGATCCGCGCTATAGACTCGGGCGAAAGCATCCTTGTTCACGGGGATTACGATGTGGACGGGGTGACCAGCGCCGCACTCCTAACGCGCGTGTTGGGCAAGCTGGGGGCGAAGGTGCGGCCCTTTGTGCCATCGCGCGCACGCGATGGCTACGGTGTGAGCGTGGCAGCCCTGGAGCGGGCT
>CALCJH010000151.1 GCA_937967775.1 uncultured bacterium
GCCGGGCATCAGCGCCAGCGCCTGCGCCACGCCGATGAGCACCCAGTCCCGCAGCCCCGCGCTGGCCCAGCCGCGCTCCTTGCGGCCCAGCCGGTCGGCCGCCAGCATCACCAGAGCCACGCCTCCCGTAGTGGCCGCGACAAATAGTGGATGACGCAGCCGCTCCTCGATAACGTCTCCGAACGCCACCCCCGCAAGGGCCGCCGGAACGCATCCGGCGACGATGAAAAGGCCGATGAGTCCCGCCTGCCGCGTGGGGTCGTCGCATCTTCCCCGGTTTAGCGCAAGACGCGCGAGCGAGGAGAGGATGTGCACCCAGTCCCGCCAGAAGTACCACAGCACCCCGACAAGAGTTCCCACGTGGGTGGCCAGGTCGAAGGCCAGGCTGTTGGCGTTCCAGCCCAGAAGCCAGGGGACGACGATCAGGTGCCCCGTGCTGGAGACGGGGATGAACTCTGTGGCGCCCTGCACGGCGCCGAGGACAATGGCCTGAAAAACGGTCAAAGAAACGCGATTCCTTTCGCCGCAGTTCTTTGCGGACGCAGGACTATCTAGCCTGACGAGGTCCCGTCCCGCAAATCCGCGCTGTCACGCCAGGGCGGCGGACGCTCCGTGCACCGCCGACTCCTCACCCTCTCCGATCTCCGCACGACCGCCCGGCGGGCCGCCCTCCCCCGCCTGGCTGTCACGACGCTGGAGGTAGTAGCGCGTAATCAGGGTCCGCGTCATCGCCGCGACGGGCGCGGCCAGAAACATTCCGAGTATCCCGAAGAATTCGTAGGCGGCCAGAATGCAGATCAGCAGCACCGCTGGATGCAACTCCATCAGGTCCCCCAGCAGCAACGGCATGATCATCTTGCTCTCCACGAAGTGCAGCACGCTGAAGATGACCAGCACCGTCAGAGCCAGACGGGGGTCGCTGGCTAGGATGATGACGAAGATCACCGCTCCGCTGAAAATTGGCCCCACGATGGGCACCGCCCGGGTGACACCCGCCAGCACTGCGAGCGTCACCGCGTATTTGACCTTCCAGTAAGCGAGCAGCAAACCCATCACCACGCCGGCAATCAGGCATAGGATGATCTGTCCGACGATGTAGACGCGGAACACCCGGCCCGCATCCCGCACCAGCCGCATGGCCTCGCGCCTGTGAACTGGCCGGACGAAGGAGAGAACGTACTTTTTGAGCGACCCCGAGTCCACGACGAAATAGAAGGCGAGCACAGGGATGAGGAAGATCTCCAGAAGGTGACTCAGCCAGAAGGTCACCTGGCGAACCACCGTCTCCGCCGCCCTTCCCAGAGCTTCAGCCAGTGCGGTCTGATCCGGACGACCGACCAGCTGCCGGAAAAGGGGCGGCATTTCGTCGTAAACTTTCTGGATGTCCTCGGCGAATCCGGTGAATGCCTGGCGGAGCGCCTCCGGGTTCAGCTTGCGGAACTCCTCACCGACTGGAGCCGCCAGCCAGGCCGCGCCGAACACACACAGGGCCAGGAACGCGACGAACACCACCACCGAAGCGGCCACGCGCTGGGTCTTCGGGTGCAGCAGGGGAATCCGCCAGCGCATCAGCAGATCCACAAGCGGCTCCAGCGCAGCCGCCAGCACGGCGGCGATCAGGACGGTGACGATAATCTCCCGCGTGCGCCAGAGGATGTAAGCGACAAGGGCGCCTGCGGCGATGCGCAGCGCCCATTTGAGCATATTGTTCGCGGGAGATTCGAACCTCGGATTCATTCCACCAGACCGTAGCGGTCGAACAGGATGCGCCGGATGCGCTGCGACGCCTTGCCGTCTCCGTACGGGTTCGCAGCACGCGCCATCAAAGCCCGCTTATTTGCATTTTCCATCAAACCGAGCGTTTCCGACACTATCCTGTCTTCATTCGCTCCCACAAGTCTGGCATTTCCCGCTAGCACCCCTTCCGGACGCTCCGTGGTGTTGCGCAAAACCAGCACCGGGACACCCAGCGACGGCGCCTCCTCTTGCACCCCGCCGGAGTCCGTCAGGATGAGATATGAACGCTTCATCAGCCTGACGAACTCCAAGTAATCCGGCGGTTCGATGAGCCGCACGCGGCTGTGGCCGTCCAGCACAGCGTGGACCGTCTGGCGGACAACCGGGTTGCGGTGCATCGCGAAGACCACGCGCGCATCCTCTACTGCGTCCGCCACCCGCCGGATGGCCCGGCAGATGGCTTCCATAGGCGCTCCCCAGTTCTCGCGCCGATGCGCAGTCACCAGTAGCAGTCTTCCCTGCCCCACCCACTGCGCAAGAGCGGCATCCTGCAAGGGCTCATCGCGCGAGGCGATCTCCTGCAGCGCGTCAATGACGGTGTTGCCTGTGAGGTACACATCCTCCGCAGGGACACCTTCCTGCAGCAGGCGATCCCGCGCAAGCCCCGTGGGAGCGAAGTGGAGAGAGGCACAAAGCGACACCATCCGGCGGTTCATCTCTTCCGGGAACGGCTCCCAGCGGTTGTCCGAGCGCAATCCTGCCTCGACGTGCCCGAAGTCAATCTTCCGGTAGAACGCCGCCAGAGAGGCGACAAAGGTGGTGGTGGTATCCCCCTGTGCCAGCACGATCTCCGGGCTCTCCCGCTCCAGAAGACCGTCCAGCCCCGACAGACTGCGGCAGGTGATCTCAGCCAGTGTCTGCCCTGGACGCATGATGTCTAAGTCGTAGTCCGGGACGATTCCGAAGGCTTGAAGGATCTGGTCCAGCATCTCGCGATGCTGGCCGGTGACGGCGACCGTCAGGCGGATCTGATCCGGGAAGCTCCGCAGCTCGCGCAC
>CALCJH010000152.1 GCA_937967775.1 uncultured bacterium
TTCAGGACCAGATCACCGATGACGTGCCCGTACTTCTTGTTGAAGCTCCCGAACAGGTCCACATCGAAGAAAATGATGGACACCTCGGAGCCGCCCGCCAGCGCTGTGGTGCACCACTCGCGGAGCGTATCCGACCAGGGAAGCCCGGTAACGGGGTCTGTGAACTTGCCCAGGTCCGGCAAGAGGTCCCCGACGGTAACGATGCCCAACAGCGCGCCGTTCTCCTCCACAATCAGCCGGCGCTCGCCCGTGCGCGCCATCAGATCGGCGGCCGCACGGATCCCCGTGTCGGGGGAAATACTCTGGAAGTCACGCCGCATGACGGCGCTGATGCGCTCAGAGGGGTCCCGCCCCAGCAGGTCGCGCTCCTCCACCAGGCCCACCAGCGCTTCGTCCGTGACGACAGGAAGAGCGCCGATTCTGTGGCCCTGCATCAGGATGATGGCCGACTTGACGCTGCTGGAGGGATGGATGGTGATGATGTCCAGGGACATAACCTCCCGGACGCTCTTCATCAACTGAGGAACCCTTTCTTGCCCGCCGCTCGCCAGCAGGGTGAGCGAGCGCTCCGATCTTCCGGACCCCTCTCCGGGACCGTCAACCGAGTATAGCACGCGCTCTTCCCTCCCTTGAACGGAGAAAAGTACGGGTTTTTCAGTCCTCTCGAGCCCGGGGGTCAAGCCAGGGACACCTCTTTCTCTCCTCTTCTCAACTCAGCTGCCGGAGCAGCTCACGGACGTCCTCGTTCAGGAAGCGGTACGCCCGGTTCATCTTCTCTTCCACCGGTGCCAGGCCGGAAAACGGCTCGGGATACTGCACATCCAGCTCGATGTAAAGCTGGGTGAGATCCGTAAAGAAGGGCTCGATGCGCAGATCGTAAGCCCCATCCGTCCGCAGCACCACCCGGAATCCCGTCCCCTGACGCCCCTCGCCAAGCATTGCCAGATGACCCCGGAATCCCGCGAAGACGCTGTTCTCCAGCACCTCCGCCGCCGTCTGGCCCTCACTCGGCAGAAACGCGGTTAGCTTCACTCCAAACGTCAGAAATTGATGGATGTTCAGGTGTGTGCAGACAAGGTCGAACAGATCCAGGGTCCGCTCCTTGGCTGGCTCGAAGTGGAAGATGTTGTTATCGTTGACCTGAATCCGCCCGGGCTGGGGAATCTGTCCGCCCTGCACCACGCAATCGTTCTCCGGGTTGGCCATCCGGATGCCGTCCGGCAGATGCTGAAGCGTCTGGAAGGGGTGGCGCTCCGTGACGGTGGCATACAGGCGGTTCAGCTCACCCGGTGTGAACTGACGCGTCGGGAACAGGATGCCGGTCGTCAGACGGCGGCAGTTCAGCAGTTCAACGTTCAGCGACATGGGCGGTCTCCATCTCGCGCCAGCCGGTGCAGCGGCCATGCGCTCCCGCCATTGTAGCATGGCAGAGCCCGCTTTGAAGGCCGCCGTTTACTTCACCAGGATTCCCGGCCGGAACACCGGTCCTGCCGGCCCCTGCACCTTGCGCAGCGGCCAGTCCGGCGTGATGGTCAGCACCTCCGGATGCGGCTCCACGGCCAGGATGGTGTCCTCAGACTTCGCGCCGGTGACGGTGGGATTCCACGCGAACGCCTGGAATGGAGCGATCACCTCCTCCCGGTTTGCCGTCACGCGGAACTCGCGGGCTTTGTAGCCTGTCGGTCCCCCCTGGTGGTGCAGCTTCCACTCCTCCGGATAGCCCTGCTCCTCATAGGCCTTCAAGCCGGCCCGGAACGCATCTCCCACAGTGACGCCGGGGACCGTGTGGGCCATCAGGGCCGCGTCCACGGTGCACGCCGCCTGGTGCCTGGCGATCAGCTCCGCAGAGGACTTCCCGAAGTGCACGATGCGCGTGAGTGAGCAGATCAGGCCCTTCCATCGCGCCCCGCAGGAGATCAGGCACATCTTCTCGATCCGCTTATCCGTCGGCACAGGATGGCGGAACCGGATGATGCGGTCATCGGCAGCCACGAGGATCGTCTGCGGAATGACCCCCTGAGACATGAGCAGCAGCGACAGCATCCCGGCCACTTCATGCTCGGTCTGGCCCACTTCCAGGCGGTCGGCCACCTCCTGCACCACGATGCCGGCGATCTTGCCCAGCGTCCGGTATTTCTCCACCTCCTCTTCCGTCAGGGCAGCCCGGAGAGGGTACATCAGCGGCTCAATGCAGATGCGGTCTGGCAGCGGAACATCGGAGCCCCATTCGTCCGTCCCCACCAGAGCCGTGATGCGCTCCTGAAGACCCCCTTCCCACCAGGGATAGGAGATGACATCCAGTCCCAGATCCCACAGCTCCTCCTCGCGCATGCGGGGCTCCTCGATGTTGTCGCAGACCACGAATGCCCGGTCACGAGTGACCACTGCGGTGGAGCCGCCCAGCTCGGTGGCCAGACCGACGTGGTTGTCCGCTCCGCCAGTCAGCCATGCGAAGTTGGCCTGTGTGGAGAATGCGGCTGCGGCCAGGTTGTGTTCCTCCAGCAACCCACGCACACGCCGGATCTTCTCATCAATCACTGCCATACCCTGTCCTCCTCAAAAAGAGAGATGCCGCGCGATGTTTTCAAGGATACGGGGGATGAACGGCGGCGATAGCGGCAAGAATGTTCTTCGACGCATGGCCTGCGGACTCCTGCCTGGGACTATCGCCGCTCCCTGCCGGCGCTGCCCACGAGCCGGATCTCCCGCACCACCTGCGCGCCTGCCATCTCGTTGAGATGGTCCATGATATCCTGCCGGCGAAGGCTCAGCTCGGCCGCCCAGGTGGACGCGGCGGCGTGCACCCAGAGGATTCCCTTCTGAATGCGGACCGGCCGCACTTTCGAAGCGAGCTTCCTGCCAGCTGCCTCGTCCCAGTATAGCAGCGTCTTCTGCTCCCTGAGCGCCTCCGTCAGGCCCAGGCTCTCCATCAGCCTGCCCATCACGCTGCCCACGCTCTCCCACTTGCCGTCCTGCATCTCTCTCACCATTCGAAAGACAGCATACCCTTCGAGACCCTGATGCGTCCCGCGAATGCGCCGTTCTGCGCGGGAAGGTCCGATTCGCTGGCGGCCGCCGCAAGCGTCTGGTCCGCCTCCGATGCGGCCTGCATCAGGAGTCCGCGCCGCCTGTCATCCAGCTCCGCAAACACGTCATCCATCAGCAGAACCGGCCACTCCCCCGTTTGTTCCCGGGCCAGTCTGGCCTGAGCCAGTCTGAGCGCCAGCGCCGCCGTCCGGCACTGCCCCCGCGACGCGAATCCCCTCGCGTCCAGCCCCCCGATGCTGATGGACACGTCGTCCCTCTGCGGACCGGTCAGGGGAATCCCACGTTCCAGCTCTTCGCTGCGCCGGGCGGCAAGCGCAGACGCGACCGCGGACGGCCACTCTTCAAGGGATGGCGGCGCAGGCACATCCGGGGAATACGCCAGAACCAGATCCTCCGCTCCCCCTGAAAGACGTCCATACAGCTCCCTCACCAGAGGAGCAAGGTCCCGCAATAGCCGCTCCCTGCGAGCGCACACTCTGCCGGCGTAGTCCGCCAGCTGGGCATCCCAGACGTCCAGCGAGGCGGGCGGCGCCAGCCTGTCCCGGATGTCCCTGAGCGCCCGGCTTTTCTGTTCCAGCGTCCTCCGGAAGCGGCTGTAGTCGTAGACGTATCCTTGGCTGACCAGGGAGCCCGCATCGTTCAGGAAGTCCCGGCGCAGGGAGGGCTCGCCCCGGACGATTTCCACATCATCGGAGGAAAAGCGCACACTGGCCGCCTCCCTGGAGTACATGCTGAGGGATGAAGCGCGCGAACCGTTTGTGGTGAGCTCCTTTTTCCCCTCGGGAGTTAGCCGGACCGCGAGGTCCACGGGGCCTCGTTGCTCCCGCCAGATCCTTCCTTCGACAGTGAACCACTTCTCCCCCCGTCTGGCGAGCTCCCGCTCGCGCTCGGTCCGGTGGGACCGTCCACTGCAGACGACGGCGCACGCCTCCAGGAAGTTGGACTTGCCCTGGCCATTGTCCCCCAGAACCGCCCAGAACCCGGGCGTAAGCTCCAGGGTGGCGGGTTCCAAGTTTCTGAAGTTGAGTACGGTGATGCGCCGTATGTGCATAGTGCGGTCCTGCGGGGATGAGCATCCACGTCCCGACGCTCCGTTATAACTCAGTTCTGTATATACGGACCAGAAGTAATGGTTATATGCTCTGTGGATAGTGTGGGCGCTAGCTTAGTGTGTGCGGACGATCCCTGTGGATAACCTCCGGGAAAGGCCGAGGATGGCCGGCCCCCGAACTGTGAAGATGTGCAACCGCGCCGGACAGCCTGTTTGCCCGGCGTGAATTGTGAACACCCGTGCGGCACGGGGTTCGTCGTGGTGTCAACAGGGTGTGGAAAGCTGTGGAAGCCATAGCGGAAGGGCCGCGCTTAAAGAAAGCGCGGCCACCGAAGTCCATCATTCTGTCAGTCCGTCTCACCAGCCGCGGGTGGCCATCAACTCGCTCTCGTCCAGTTTGCGGACGTCCACGCCGCGCATCTTCGGCAGGTCGTAGGAGACCTCCGCTATGAGCTTCGGATCATCGTAATGCGCGGTGGCAAGCACAATGGCCTTCGCCAGACGCAGCTGCTCCTCCGGGTCAGGCGAGCTGGTGAAGATGCCGCTGCCGACGAATACGGCCTCCGCTCCAAGCTGCATCATCAGCGCCGCGTCCGCCGGTGTCGCTATTCCGCCCGCGCTGAAGTTGGGCACAGGTAGCCGGCCATTTTCGTGGATGAACCGGATTTGCTCGAGTGGCGCGCCCAGCTCTTTGGCCAACGCCATCAGTTCGTCGCCGCGCATGTTCTGGATGCGCCGGATCTCCTTCATGACCGCCCGCATATGGCGGACGGCCTCCACGATATTGCCCGACCCCGCCTCGCCTTTAGTCCGGATCATCGCCGCGCCTTCCCCGATCCGGCGCAGGGCCTCACCAAGATCGCGGCATCCGCAGACGAAGGGCACCTTGAACGCATGTTTGTCAATGTGATGCTCCTCGTCCGCCGGCGTCAACACCTCGGACTCGTCAATGAAATCAACCCCCAGAGCCTCCAGCACCTGCGCCTCAGCGAAGTGGCCGATGCGGGCCTTGGCCATCACCGGGATGGTGACCGCGTCCATGATCTCGCGGATCTTCCGGGGGTCGCTCATCCGCGCCACTCCCCCCTCCGCCCGGATCTGCGCGGGCACCCGCTCCAGAGCCATCACGGCCACCGCTCCGGCCTCCTCTGCGATGCGGGCCTGCTCCGCGTCGGTCACATCCATGATCACGCCGCCCCGGAGCATCTCGGCAAGGCCGACCTTGGTCCTCCAGGTAGATTCCTGTGCAAACATCTTCTCGTTCCCCACTCTATGGTATATCGATCAGTTGAAGCGCGCCTTCCGCGGCGGCCATACGGAAAGGGTGACGCTCATTGCCCTTCCGGAGTTCCGATTGTGGAACCGGTTCCATCGCCGCTTGCTGACTTAAGGACATTATACGTCAGTCGGCTGCCCCGCCGCCTGCACGCGCTATTCCTCAGCGGCTGCGCGGACCGTGTTAATCTCCCGGATAACGGCCGGGTCGAACTTGGCCGAGCGCCCATAGGTGTATAGCCCGTTGACCTCCTACTCCACGTCCGTCAGCTGGGTGTAGACGAAGCCCGACAGCGGCCGGCAGTCCAGCAGCGAAAGGATACAGTCCCGGTAGCGCTTCAGGAA
>CALCJH010000153.1 GCA_937967775.1 uncultured bacterium
TTCCCATAAAAAAAAGCAAACGCCACCATTTACAGCTACACCAGGAAAAACATCTGATGAGATTGGGTAATCTACTAAAGTCGAAATCCTATGGTCACTAAGCATTTCACTACGAAATTGATTTAGACCTTTTCCACCAGCGAACCAGCGAGATGGAATGATCATGGTCAAAAATCGAGGTTGTAGTTTTTTTGCCTGCTGAACAAATAGATGGTAAAGTGGCATCGCACTAGATCCCGTCCCGCCCCCATCACTTAGCTGATACGGTGGGTTGCCGATAATGACATCGAATTTCATGTTAAAAATCTCCTCCGGATTGTCGGTGTGGATGAACTCGTAGGCGTGGGTTTCCAGTTCCACGCCGCGGTCATAGTTTTGCTCGCTTGCGCCACAGTAGATGCAGCGCCCATCCTTCCAGGTGTGCTCGATGCGGCGGTAGCGGATGTTGCCCTCGGGCGTGTCGAACGCCGTGCAGACCGAGTATTTGCCGTTGGCGGTCTTGGAACAATACAGCGAGCGGCGCGCCATGAGCGCGGTCAGTTCGGTGATGGCGATGCCGAACAGTTGCCGCGTCATGATGTGATTGATGCGCTCTTGCCGGTCGGGGATTTGCAGCTCCAGCCCCTTATCGAGCCGGCGGGCGATTTCCCGCAAGAACACGCCCGACTTACAACACGGGTCGAGGAAGCGGGTCTGCGGGTCGCTCCACAGGTCGGCGGGCAGCAGGTCCAGCATCTGATTGGCCAGCGCCGGCGGAGTGAACACCTCGTCGCTGGAGAGGTTCGCCAGGCAGGAGAGCACGTCGGGGTTGTAATCAGTCGCCATAGGCATGGGCGATCTCCAGGAAGTGTACAGGTAGATAGTCCCTCATGGGTTTGGGGATGAACACCTTTTTCCCCTTGTCCGACAGCAGCACTTGGTCTGTATCGAACAGGGAATGCTTCTCTTCTTGTCCGCGCAGCAATTCCTCAAAGGCGAAATCGCGCCGTTTCATCAGGTAGCCGTTGACCAGAGACCACTCGGAAAACACAATCGGTTTCGGGCATTTCCCGACAGTTTTGAGCGTGAGCGCATCGCCCTCCACAATGTTCCGCTTGAGCAGATAGCGGACGGCGTCCCGGCACCCCGGTCTGGCACGTTTTCGAAAGCGGCTCGAGTAGAGTTCGTCAAATATCTGAAAAAGCCGCTGGCGGCACTCCTGCGCGTTGTCTTCCAGAATATCGATGCCATACAGGGAAGAAACGACCAGCACAGCGTAGCGCTCCCAGTCCATCTGGCTTCTGGCGTAGCGTTTCTCCACCACCCTGAGTTTCCGGCGCAGCAGCTCCACCAGGAAGTTCCCTGTGCCACAGGCGGGCTCGAGAAAACGCGAATCAATCCGCTCCGTTTCAGGTTTAACCAGATCCAGCATCGCGTCCACGATGTGCTGCGGCGTCAGCACCTCTCCGTGTTCCGCCACCCGCTGTTTGGATTTGATCGTTGGTACCATAAGCCGCTGTAAATGTTTGCCGCACTTCGGGGTGTATCCTGCTGACAGGACCTGGCGCGGCTGGCAAGGGGAGCCACCCGGTAGCCCGCAAAGGCACTTCAAATCTGGGGGCCCGGGTGCGCAGGGTCCACGGCTGATGACGGGCGTCCGGGAGGCAAAGGCGAGCGGCGGCGGAGCGTGCCTGGCTTCTAAGTAATCGCCGCCCGGGCGGGCCTGGCGCAAGGGTTGCCTGTAGCCCCAACCCTGCAAAGTTCAGTCATCAGGTGAAGGCTGCAGGGATGATCGCTTCCTTCATGCGGAAGTGAGCAATTCCCGCACGGGAAGGGCAAGTGGGCGAAGCAGGATTCGAACCTGCGGCCTCTTCCTTGTAAGGGAAGCGCTCTCCCGGCTGAGCTATTCGCCCTCGTAACCGCGCTCCTCCGACCCCGGAATGCGTCTTCTCGCTTCCAGCGAAGAATGCGCCCCTTCATCTGGAAAACATCCGGATGCCTTCGCGCCCGGACGTCTGCGGCGACGCGTCATTCCGTATCGACACGGCCATTATAGCACGCAGGTCAAGAGGCGGAAGCGCCCGCCGCGAATCGGACCGCAGCGATGCAGGAGCTTGCTTCCCGACCCCTCCCGCGGCGCTGCTTACGTCCTCCCTTGCCCCATCCGGGCGATGCAGTCCTCGCGTCCCGTCTCGCGCAGGCGGGCCGCGTAGCGTTCGAACTGCCCCCGAGTATGCAGTGGGCCACCTTCTCTCATCACCGCCCAGAACGGATCCTCGGCGCTGCCGGACTTCTTCATCTGATCCGCTACCCAGAACTCGATCAGCGCCGTCCCCTGGGCTACGATGGATGTGTGCTCCCCGGCGCGGTCGCGCGTCTCGTGGGGATCGTCCTGTAAGTTGAACAACATCACTTCAGGAAAGTCTTTCAGCCCCGGATCGTATGTGCGCATCAGCAGCCAGCGGTCGAAGATCACCGAGCGCTGCAGGGCCCATGCGCCCTGACTGATTACCAGGGACTGCCGCCCACAGGTCCTGCCCTCCGTCAGCGCCGGCAGAAAACTTCTTCCCTCCCAGCTCTCCGCCGGTTCGGCGCCCGCCATCTCCGCGATGGTGGGCGCCAGATCCAGATGGTAGTGCAGGTCGTGGTCCACGCGGCCTTCCATAAGTCCTGGCCCGCCAACAATGAGCGGGATGTTGCACGTGTGATGGTCGGCGGTCTGGTGGTCGCCGTAGACGTTCAGCTCGCCCTGGTTCTCGCCGTGGTCGGATGAGACGATGATCACTGTCTCGTCCAGCACCCCTTCGTCCGCCAGCGCATTCAGCAGCAGCCCGACGTGATCGTCCGCGTAGCGGATCCCGGTGTCATAGCCGTCTATCCACTTCTTGAAATCCGCCAGACTGGCGATCTCCGCGGGAACGCGCGGCCATTTCTCCGTGTCGTACGGTCCGAACTCGAACAGATCCCGTGCACTGTGCGGGCCGTAACTTCGGCGATGGCGCTCCAGAATCTCCTCCGTCAACCAGTTCGGGGCGGCAACGTCTTCGAAAGGGTTGCCGTATTCCAAAGGCGTCCGGTATGGCGTATGGGGATCCCAGAAGTTCACATGCAGGAACCAGCCGTCGCGGCGAGCGTTCCGCCGGATCCAGTCCAGCGCCATCGGGGCGATCTCGTCCGCGCGCTCGTGCCCCATGCGTCCTGTATCGTGCCACTCCCGGAACCCGTCAAGGAAGTGCCAGGCCGCGTGCCGTGTGGCGAAGGGACTGATGGTGCAGGTGTGCAGACCGGCAGATGCCAGACTCTGCATCCAGGAGCGAAAGGACCCGCGGACGTTGTTGAACGCCCGCTCCGGACCCTGCGGACGGATATCGGCCATCCGTCCCCCGTGATTCACCACGCCGGTCTGAATGCCGGGCCTGCCCGTGAAAAGGGCCGTGCGGCTGGGCAGACAGGGAGCATCTGAGACATAGGTCCGGGTGAAACGCACGCCGCGTGCGGCCAGCGCATCTATATTCGGGGACGTGTTCCGTTGATAGCCGTAGCAGCCCAGATGATCCGGCCGCAGTGTGTCAATGTCAATGTACAGGATCCTCACGGCGGTCCTCCGCGGCGGCTATGTGCGCGGCCGCAAAAGGACCCTTTGACGCGAGGAACGGATTTCCTCCCGCCGCGGGCAGGCCTCAGCCCGCCAGTCTGGGTTCCGGGGGAGCCGGCGAGGGGTGCAGCGTAACCTTAGCGGGAAGGCGGATATTGACAGGAGTGGTTAGCTTGCCGCTCAGGATATCGGCCAGAACGGACATGGCCTGCCGCCCCATCTCCACCGGAGTGGGTTGGATGGAGTTCACCACCCCCTGGCCGGGATGATCCTCCCCGGGCAACGCGTCTATCAGCAGCAGCGAGATATCGTCAGGCACCCGCAGACCCAGTTCGCCGGTCACCGTTTCCCAGGCGGCAACGCCGAAGTCCCAGCGGTCGCAAACCAGAGCTGTCGGTCTTCCCGGGCGGCCAAGCCGTTCCTTCAGCGCTTCCCTGATCTTCCCGCCGGTGACGGTATGGGTCTCGAACTCCGCGCCCGCCTCCGCCGCACCCTGAGCCGCCTCGTGAAAGCCGCGCAGACGGTCCAGGTGGCACTGGAAGCTCGGAGGAGGACCGAAGTAGGCGATCCGCCGGTGCCCGGAGTGCAACAGATGGGTCACCCCTTTGCGCACGGCTGCGGCGCTGTCCACATCCACGGTGGAGGCGTGCCGGAAGCCGAAGTAAGAGTCCACGCACACGATTGGCACCGGGCAGCGGTCTATGGCCTCCAGCGTGGCTTTCTTGAGCTCGATTGCTCCGATGACCACGGCTCCGTCCACCCCGATGAACGCGAGCTCCTCGATAAGATCCTGGAGACTGCCTTTCCGGGCGGTGGGTGCAAAAAGCAGATATTGCCCTGACTGTCCCGCCGCGTCTCCGATGGCCGCGACCAGGCGCCCGGAGTTCGGGCTGGAGAACGCATCTGCCACGGTCTGCTCAAAGCACACCGCGATGATGTTTGACCGGCCTGTCGCGAGCTGCCGGGCCACACGGCTAGGCCGGTAGCCCATTTCCCTTGCCGCAGCCAACACCCGCTTGCGCGTTTCCTCACTCACCTCTCCGGCCCGGTCGTTGAACACAGCCGACACCGTGGTGTGAGAGACTCCAGCCTTCTTCGCTACGTCGTAGATTGTCGTCATCTCGGGAACATTCTAGCTTTCGCGCTAAGGATGGCGTTGCCCGTCCTTACGTCGCTTCCATTCTACAGCTTCGGGACGAAAAAACACAAAGAATTTGTCGCCTACCGGTTGACAGAACCGGAAAAAAGGCCGATAATAGGGCTGGTTCAGGGTTCTACTGCGAGGCGGCTCCCTGAACTTCCCCGGAATCAGCAGCCAATTTACGGCTGACCAGTAACCTTAGCGGTAAGGTTCGGTCTCTCCGGGGCCTGAAAACGAAAGACTGTCTCTCTCCCCACGCGAAGGCGCGGGAACGTGGCGCCTTCTTACAAGCCAACACGCGGAGGAGCGACCGAGCGGTGGGAGCCGGCAACCACTCCCACCGCTCTCCTCTTGTACGGGGTGCGGGCGGTGCTGCCCGGTTCCCCGTACTCCGGATTATGGCACGGTCTGGCGCCTCTCCTCAGGAAACAGATTCGCCGATGCCGCTCAGAAGATAGTTCACCACATCGCGAGCGGAATACGATTCCTTCCCCCCAGCCAGAAGGGCCCGCGCCGCGCGCAGATCCTCGCCCAGAGTGACGATCAGCTCCTCGGCCTCGCCGTCGCGGCGCACCTGCGCAAATCCCGCTGTGGCCAGCAGGCCGTTGCACAGACAGACCCGGCCGTCCGTCTCCGTGACATCGCCGCCTTTCTTCACGAAGATGTCCACGGGCTCGGCCGGGCAACGGAAGCCCAGAGTCCCGTCCGCCTTCACATAGGCGTCCCGGAGATATCCGCGGTCGCAGATGCGCTGGCGGTTGCGATAGACTTCGGGATCGGAGAGCGACCCTGGAAGCTCGGCGATCTTGATGGGGAAACCGGTGGGGGACACGCGCGGCTGGGTGATGACCTCCAGCGACCCGTCGGAAGCCAGCTGGCGAAGCCTGTGCTTGATGGTGGGATCCATGCCTGATTCGTCGCTCAGCGCGAAGGCGGTACCCACCTGGATGCCCTCCGCCCCCTCCTCCAGGGCTTTCTTCAGCCCCTCGGGCGTGCCGTAGGAACCGGCCATCCAGAACGGAAGACCCAGCTCACGGATCTTTTCCATGTCCACTTCGTCGCGGCTTCCGTAAACGGGTTCTCCCCGTTCGTTGAACTCCTGCATCCCGCCTCTCGGCGGAGCGTTGTGCCCTCCCGCTGTGGGTCCCTCGATAACGAACCCGTCCACGCGTTTGCCTTCAGGCTTCTTATAGAGAGAGGTGGCCAGCGTGTCCGAAGCGATGATGGCCAGGAACTTCGGGCAGGCCAGATCCACCGGGCTCCCGCCTGTTATCTCCCGCGGATCGAAGTGCACTTCGTAGACCCGGCCGCCTGTATCACCCTGCACCTGAAGTCGAAGGGAAGCCTCCTTGCAAAGGGACAGTTGCTCCAGGGCCTGCGGAATGGCCCGGGGGATGCCAGCCCCCATCAGGATGCAGTCCACTCCGGCGAGTATCGCCCCGAACAGCAGCGCCAGGGTGGGTAACTGGATCTTGGTGAGCAGGTTCATTCCCACCAGCCCACTGTGTCCCTCCCGCGCCAGCCACACCTCGGAGAATGCACTGACCACTGCTAGCTCCGTTAGCTTGCGCGAAGGGCGGTCGCTCCACATCGGCACGGGCTTGAACGGTCTGTCCGGATCTTTGCCGCCTTCCACGAAATAGTCGTTCCAGACGCGCTCCGCGATGGCGCTGAAGGGGAAGTTGTTGAAAGCGCGCTGGAGATGACCGCCGGGATCTCCCATCTGCAGACGGCCAGCGATGACGCCCTCGATGACGGTGCCCGAGATCACGCCCATCTGGCCGAGCTGGGCCACCGCACGGGCAAGGGGCCATGTGGAGATGCCTACCCCCATCCCTCCCTGGATGATCTTTGGCCTATACCGGAACAACGCGTCTCTCCCGCCCTGGTCTGCGGCAGGCATACGCAATAACTTGCCGGCCTTCCGGGCCGGTTATCGCTGAACTCAGATGGTTGGGGTTATGAGAACGGACTGCCAAGTCGCTCAAAAAGTTCAGTCCACTTGCTTTCACAGGTATTCGATATACGGCGGGCATCCGCCTGCCGGGAACGCGAACATTGTGCCTCTCACAGCGTTACCGCGTCAACAGAGGCGCGTTCCGGGCAGGTTTGAAAAGGCACAACGCCGAAAGCGCCTGTGGCAGCGGATGTTCACTTAAACAGACGCAGGCTGCCCAACCCGTCGTTCAGGAGTCTTTCCCTAGATGTTGAAAGTCGCGATGATCGGAGCCGGCAGCGTCGGCTTTACCCGCCGCCTGTTCATGGACATCCTGGCCGTGCCGGAGCTGCGGGACACCGACTTCCGCTTCATGGACATTGCGGAGGAGCCGCTGGAGATGTCCGCTGCGCTTTGCCGGAAGATGGCCACGGACAGCGGCGTGCCGGCCACCGTCAAGGCCACTGTGGACCGGAGAGAGGCGCTGGACGGCGCGGACTACGTGTTCTGCATGATCCGGGTGGGTGGGCTGGAAGCCTTCGCAAAGGACATCGAGATCCCCCTGAAATACGGCGTGGACCAGTGCGTGGGCGATACTCTGGGTCCGGGCGGGGTATTCTATGCGCTGCGCACCATTCCGGTGCTGCTGGATATCGCCCGCGACATGCGAGAGCTTTGCCCGGACGCGCTGCTGCTGAACTACTCCAACCCGATGGCCATGAACTGCTGGGCGCTTCGCAAGGCGGGAGGAGTGCGCGTGGTGGGATTGTGTCACGGGGTGCAACACGGCGCGTGGCAGATCGCGAAGGTGCTCGGTATCCCACTGGAAGAGATGCAGTATGTCTGCGCGGGCATCAATCATCAGACGTGGTTCATCCGGGTCTGTCACCGGGGGCAGGATCTTACATCGCGCATTCCCGAGGCCATGGCCGCAGATGAGGATATCCGCAAGCACGATCCGCTCCGGCTGGACGTGCTCCAGCGGTTCGGCTACTACTCCACAGAGTCCAACGGCCACCTCTCGGAGTATCTCCCCTGGTACCGCAAGGGGCAGGATCGGGACCGCTACATGGACTACTCCATCTGGCCGGGCGGCGAGACCGGCGGTTATCTGCGGGCGTGCAGGGAGACCGCGGACGATTACCGCAAAAACTACCCGAAGTGGCTGACAGGGGAGCTGGATCAGATCCGGTTGGGAGACCGCAGCGTGGAGCACGGTTCATACATTCTTGAGTCACTGGAGACAGGCCGCGTCTACCGGGGATGTTTCAATGTGGAGAACACCGGGCTCATCACGAACCTTCCAGACGGGTGCACAGTGGAGCTGCCCTGTATTGTGGATTCCACCGGCATTCATCCGCAGTTCGTGGGCGACCTTCCGATGCAGTGCGCCGCCACCTGCCGCGCCAGCATCAGCGTGCAGGAGATGGCTGTCGAGGCGGCCCTGACCGGGGATCGCCAGCTGGTCCGGCTGGCGGTACTGCACGATCCTCTGACCGGGGCGCTTTGCAGCCCGGATCAGGTGTGGGCCATAGTGGACGAGATGTTCCGCGAGCTTGCTCCCTGGCTCCCGCAGTTCCGCGGCTGAAAACCATAGAAGGAATACTGAGGCTCACTGGGCATCCCGGTTCCAGAAGGAGAGATGACGAATGAGCCGCTGCGAGCTCCGCTTCAGACAAGTGCATCTGGACTTCCATACGTCCCCGCATATCCCGGGAATCGGAAAAGCGTTCGACAGGAAGCAGTGGCAGGAGGCGCTCAGACTGGGGCACGTGAACAGCATCACCTGCTTCTCCAAGTGCCACCACGGCTGGAGCTACCATCCCACGGAAGTGGGCCGGATGCATCCGCATCTGGGTTTCGATCTGTTGCGTGCGCAGATCGAAGCGAGCAAGGAGATCGGGGTCAATGTCCCTGTCTATATCTCTGCCGGGGTGGACGACCTGGCGGCCTCCGAGCACCCGGAATGGCGCGAGATCAGCATTGGGGGAGCCTATCAGGGGTGGACCGGACCCATCAACCAGCCGGGCTTCAAGACGATGTGTTTCAACACGCCCTACCTGGATTACCTGTGCAGACAGATCGAAGAGGTGGTCCGGCTCTTCCCGGAGTGCGATGGCATCTTTCTGGACATCATCTCTCAGGGCGAGTGCTGCTGCCGGTGGTGCCTGGAGTATATGGAGGCGAGCGGGCTGGACGCCGAGCGTGCAGAAGATCGCCAGACGTGCGCCCGAGCTGCCCTGATGCGCTATTTCGAACGC
>CALCJH010000154.1 GCA_937967775.1 uncultured bacterium
ACCCAGTTAATCTTTGGGCTGGCAATCGCTGTGTTCACCAGCACAATGGTGCTTGCTGGACGGCTTCTGGAACGATGGGGCCCGGCTCCGGTGGCGGCGGTTGGAGGAGCCCTGTTCGGAGGGGGTTATCTGCTGGCATCCATTTCGGGAGGCGAGTTTGCCCTTCTCCTACCTGGCATCGGGTTGCTGAGCGGCGCAGGCACGGGATGCTGCTATGTATCCGCCCTCTCATCGTGCGTCAGGTGGTTTCCTTCCATCCGCGGGCTGGTAACAGGGATTGCGGTAGCCGGATTTGGTGGGGGAGCCATCGGCCTTACCATCATCGCCGGGCATCTGATGCAACATACCGGCGACGTCTTGAATGTCTTCCGCCTGATCGGCCTTTTCTACGGGGGGATGGTCTTCCTGAGTGCGCTTGCGCTTTCGTTTCCTCAGGGCAGCGCGCGTTCTGACGGCGCAGTCCTGCCGCTCCAGGATGTCCTGCGCCAGAGGCAGTTCTGGTCTCTGGCGATCGGTATGTTCTGCGGGACGTTCTCGGGACTGATGGTGGTGGGCAATATCCAGCCGATCGGGCTCACGGCAGGACTGGAAGCAGGAGCGGCCGGCCTGGCGGTGATGACGCTGGCCGTCGGCAACACGCTGGGCAGGATCGTATGGGGGACGGTGCACGACCGCATCGGCAGGGCGAGCATACCCGCCTCGCTGCTGGTCCTGACCCTCGCCCTTCTGCTCGTCGTGCCTTCCGCCTCCTCGACCGTTTCTTTCGCCATTGCGGCGGCGCTGGTCGGATTCGGCTTCGGGGCCTGCTTCGTCGTATACGCCGCTCAGGTGGCACGCGACTACGGTCCCTCGGGTATCGGCAGGGTCTACCCGCTGGTGTTTCTGTTCTATGGCCTCTCCGGGCTGGCAGGACCGCCCATCGGAGGCGCTCTGTTCGATCTTACGGGACGCTACACGGCAGCCCTAGCGGCAGCTGCGGCCGTCACGCTCGCCGGTATCATTATCAGCACGCTTTTCGGATTCGACAGAGCGGCGGAAGGGAATCGAGCAACCCGCCTGGCACATTTGCCCGAGGCGACGCCGGACTGACTGCCGGAGGCGGAATCTCCTCGGGAGCATTCACGAGGGTTTCAGCTCAAGCGTTCGCAGAGGAACGTGCGAACGGACCCGCAATGTCGGGATGCTCCGTTCTGCTCATACACCCCGTATTCCGCTGGCCTACACGCCCCGGGATCCCGGAGCACCAGCGCATCCTTCCCCTGACTGGTGCAATGAAATTCTGTGACAAAACAGGCATTTTTACCTGAATATGCGCCAATCTGTTGACACAGTAATGAAATCATGGTAGCGGTATCCTTGTTCTCTCGCCAGGAGCGAACCACCGCTGCGGCGAGAGGAAAGGAGGGCTCCTGACATGAGATACGGGAAGCTGAGTCCGATGGTGCTTGCAACCCTGGCGGTTGCTGCCATACTGGCCGGGCAGCTGCACGCGCAGGTCGCCTACTATGACCCGGACTGGGCTCCGGACTGGTTCAAGCGGTGCATCAATCAGAAGCAGTGGGCCTCGTGGGACTTCCAGCAAAGTCTCGCGCCTTCCGAGTGGCAGAAAAACTACCCGGAAGCGCAGCAGATTCCTTCGCTGACCTTGAGCGGGATTATGGCCCTCGGCCCCGGATATCTGGTTGCCGACAACGTGAATGGTCTGAACCCTGCTTTCGCTGACTTCGCGGTGAAGATGGACAACGTGCCGCGACCACTGCATTTCAAGCAGGTCTGGTTCCAGTTCGACGCCCGGGTGGCCACGGCGGGTGCGTTGCCGCAGATAACCGAGGCGCTTCTCGGCTGGCCTCCGAACAGTACGGTCCGACTGGTCCAGGGAAAGGACTACCAGATTGGGACGACCCCTCAGGGGCTGTATCGGGTCACGGCCTATTATGAGATCTGGCCCCAGCCGGACTGGGAGAAGATCTCGTGGAACTTCCTGGTTCCGGAAGGAACGGCGCTTTACGTGGACAGCGTCCGCATGCTGACTCAGTGCAACCCGATTCCCGAGCCTGCCAGCCTTCTGCTGGCGGGTGTGGGACTGACGGGAATAGCCGGCCTTCGCCGCAGACGCAACTGTATGTCAGCCAGCGCACCCTCCCGGTGAATCCGAGAGGATGAGCAAAAAGGCCCCGGCGCCGCAGGCGGACGCCGGGGCCGCGTTCTTGGTCGAATGCGTGGGAGCCCCTACTCCTCCATGAACACCGAATCCGGGTGGAGCAGCGCTCTGTAGTCCTCCACCGATCCTCCGTCCAGGCAGCACTCGATGATTCTGCGGCCCAGCGGGTCCAGATCGGGCTCCAGGAACTGCTGCAGTTGGCGCCGGAAGAAGTCAGACAAGATCTTCGCACCCTCGTCGTAGGCATCCTCGCCCACCTCGGGCTGCCGGTCCACGCGCAAGAACCAGTTGGTGATGGTCTGGCCCTCGATCATCAGGGTCTTCAGGGCGTATCCCAGCAGCGGGCAGCGGGCAGGCGTCAGCTGCTCCGCGTTGAACCAGGCTCCACCTCTTCGGGCGAGGTATTCCCGGGCCAGCCACTGCGGCATAAACCCGGAGCGCCACGCGCCGATGTGCTGGTTCGGAACCAGAATCTGCCGCATTAGCGGCGTCTCCTGGAACTGCTTGAGCAGAAGATTGGCCTGATCCACCATCCGGCCGGTCGCAAACGGCCAGTATGAACCGACTCCCTCGCTGGTCATCCCTTCGGTTTCGACAATGCTGGGATTGTCGTGCCCGCGCGGAGCCACCAGACGCCACAGCCACGCCAGTGCGGGTGGCAGCACGTGGAAGAGGCCGAGGATGCCGTATGAGGGCTTCTCCTTCGTGCAGGGAGGAGTCCGCACTCCGAAGCTGCGGATATCCACCCTCACCGGCCCATCCACCACGCCCGGTACGATGCGGCGCGGGATAATCACCCGGGGGTTGGGACAGCGCTTCCCGGGCTCGTCCTCGATATGCTCCCAGATGAGAGCCGTGCTGCCGGGGGCGGCGTCAATGTTCAGGAACAACAGCGGCTCGCGCGGGTGGATTGTCACGGCCTCCAGATGGGGATCGGTGCCGTAGCGCTGAATATGGTTGACCCGGACAAACCAGGCCGCTTCGGCATCCGTAACCACAAGCTTTCCGTCCCCCTTCTGGAACGAAGGATGGCAGAGGGCCATGTCGTCCGTAACCGGGCGCAGGGAACAGCCGCGCGGGAGGGTGAGCAGACGCCGCTCGCCCGTGACCAGGTTTTCACCCAGCAGCAGCTGGCCGTCGCTTTCGCGGTGCATCTGCTCCAGCATCTCGCTCTTGCCGCCCCCGCTGGCTCCCTCGTGCATAATGGTGATCTTGTTGTCGTAGGGGGTGATAACCTGAACGGTGGAGCAGTGAGCGGTGACCCAGTCCTCCTGCTCTCCCAGGTTGATGAGAACCCCGTAGACCCCCTTCTTGGCACTGGGACCGGGATACAGGTTGTAGCTGAACATCTCGTAGAGGTCGGGGCCACGCCGATGCACCACGAACTGCCTGCCCCCGAAATGCGTGTGGCGGAAAGGCGGCGCAACATAGATGACCGCCTCCGGTTTGAAGTCGCGCGGCAGCGTCTCTGTGTTCAGAATGTCCTGAAGCAGGGCGAGTCCCAAGGCGAAAAAGCCGGCATTCGCCGGAGCCACCACCACGGTATCGGGGCCGTCAGCGACAGAGCCCGCCTTGAAGGTAAAAAGAGCCAGCTCCTGAGACTTCAGCCAGTCGAAGGTCAGCTGGCGGA
>CALCJH010000155.1 GCA_937967775.1 uncultured bacterium
GAAAAGCTCCGGGCACATCGGATCGGCCGGCAGAGAGAGCCGCGCTACCTCCATGATGTCCGCCAGATCTTCTCCGCGCATTCCGCGGATAGTCCACTCAGCCATTTGCGCCCCTCACCTGACCTCTCACGCGTCTGCGCGAGAAGGATGCTCAGATCATCTCGCGCAGACGCGTGAACACCCTTCTGGCATTCTCCGTTGTCATCCACTGAACCTCCGCGGCCGACACCCCCAGCAGGTCCGCCAGCGCATCCCGCACGTGGATGATGAAGGCGGGCTCGTTCCGCTTCCCCCTGTGGGGAACCGGCGCCAGATAGGGACTGTCCGTTTCCAACAGGATGCGTTCCGGGGGGACGGTGGCGATGGTACGGCGCAGGTCTTCAGCGTTGCGAAATGTGATCATCCCTGTCACGCCGATGTAGACCCCCATCTCGACGGCCCGCTTCGCCGCTGCCGCTGGTCCGGTGAACGCGTGGAGCACCGCCCCTGCCGGCGGAAGGCCGGTCTTTTCCAGAATGTCCAGAACCTCATCCTCCGCCGCGCGCGAATGGATAGTAACCGGCAGGCCGACCTCTACGGCCAGCTCCAGCTGCGCTCGGAAGACGTGACGCTGGACCTCGGGAGGAGAGAACATATAGTGATAGTCCAGCCCCATCTCGCCCACGGCGGCCGCCGCCGGGCAATGGAGGAGCCGCGCCTGGATGTCCTCCAGCCACTCCTTGTCCACCAGCGACCGAGATGCCTCGTGCGGGTGGAGGCCGAAGGCCACTGACAGCCCCTTCACCTCCGCCAGGCGTTCCGCGCGGTCTGCCGTCTCGCGATCGCATGCCGCGATCAGCATGCCGGTCATCCCGGCCTGCCGCGCCCGGCTCAACGTCTCCTCGATGTCCTCGTCGAAACGGGGATCGTAAAGGTGGCAATGGGTGTCTATCACGGCGAGGCAGTTCAGTCCACCAGACTGGTGAGACGGGTTGCCAAGAACTCGTCTATGAAGGCGTTGGTGAGGTCATGGCGCTCGATATGCGGGAAATGACCGGCTCCCTCCACCACCTCCACCACCGAGTCGGGCGTCATATGCTGCAACAGCTGGGCCGCGGAGAGGAACGGGGGGCGGTCGTACTGACCCACGATGAGAAGCAGCGGCATCCAGAGGCGCTCCAGCCAGGGGCGGCTGTCAAACTGCCGCACGATGGTCAGTCGGTCGCGCAGGGTGGACTGGCTTGTCTTGGCCGCCTGCTTGCTGACCCAGGCCAGGTGCTCCTCAAGTTCCAGCTCTTCGGGCTTGCGCAGCCCCAGGCGGATCAAGAGCCGCTCCCACGGGGACTCAGGCTCCAGCATATGCGCGGAGCCCAGATACCGCAGGAGGGTGTGCGGGTTCTGCGTGGGAGCCTTGGCGAATCCCGAGATCAGAATGAGCGCCGTCGTGCGCTCCGGATACGTCCGGGCGAATAGCTGGGCGATCAGGCTGCCGAAGGAGTGCCCCGCGATCACCGCGCCTGGAAGACGCAGACGGTCCAGCAGCCGGGCCAGATCCTCCACCAGCACGGAGAGATCCCCCGCATGGCCGTCCTCGTGCTCACGGACATCGTATGCCAGCACGCGGTAGCGGTCCGAAAGCCCGCGGAGCTGGTACTCGAAAGACTCCTTATACTCCTCGATGCCGGGGATGAACACCAGGGGGAGTCCGACTCCGTAATCCAGGTAAGACGCTTTCCAACCTTCCAGATCAAGAGTCGGCAACGGACGGCTCACTCCCTGAAGCGGCGATGAATGGCCCCGCGGCGCTTTTGCGCTCCGGGGGACGGGGTGATGTTACGCCAACGCTGCAGGCTCTGTCAATTGATAGCGGAGTTCCGCGTGCCAGGCGTGTTGACGGCCGAGGGTGGGTGGTGTACCTTGCCAGCGGAGATGGACGGGACGGGCTTCCTCGAACTGGTGCTGGAAGACATCCGGGTCCGGGAGCTGATCGCTCCGGGGGACCGGGTGCTTGCGGCCGTCTCCGGCGGGGCTGATAGCGTATGTCTGCTACGGACGCTTCTGGACCTTGCGCCAGCCGGAGGATGGGAGGTCTTCGCGGCGCATTTCGATCACGCGATGCGCCCCGAATCGAAGGAGGACGCAGGCTTCGTCCAGCATTTCTGCGAGGCCCTGGGTGTCCGTCTGCTGATGGGGCGCTCCAGCTCGCTGGGTCCGGACTCTGCGGAGGCGGCGGCCAGGGATGAACGGCTTGCGTTTCTCCGGCAGGCGGCAAAAGAGGCGGGGTGCGGCGTCATTGCCACGGGCCACACCGCGGACGACCGCGCGGAGACCATTCTGATGAATCTCCTGCGCGGAGCGGGCTTGCGGGGATTGCAGGGTATCGCCTGGAGGTCGGGCGAGTTCGTCCGGCCGTTTTTGGGACGCTCGCGCGAAGCGGTGCGCCGCCGCCTCCGGCAGCTCGGGCAGGAGTGGCGCGAGGACGCCACCAACCGCGATGCGCGCTTCCTGCGCAACCGCATCCGACACAGCGTGCTTCCTCTGCTGGAGCGGGAGGTATCCCCTTGCGTAGGCGAAAGCCTTTTCCGGCTGGCCGAGATGGCGGCCGAGGAAGATGCCTTTCTGGACGCGCAGGCGCAAGAACTCCTCAACCGTCTTATTCAGTCCGGTATTGACGCCGCGGACATGTTTCTGGATGCCGCCGCCCTGCGGGTTGCTCATCCGGCTCTGGCCCGGCGCGCCGCGCGGCTGGCGCTGGAGCGTCTGACCGGCGGACCACGCGACGTGACCTTCCGGATGTGCCAGCGCGTCCTGTCGGCGGCCCGGCAGCCATCGCCAGCGAAGGACATCGGGCTGGGTGTGCGCGTCTCGTCGGATGCCCGGTGGCTCTGTCTCAGCCGTTCCCGTCCGGTTGTGGAGCCGGAGCCGTTCGATCTGGAGCTTCCCCGGATGGGAGAGGTAACCACGCCAGGAGGCTGGCGCATCCGCGTGTCAGAGCCGGAGCACCCCGGCGACGAGCCTTTGCGCTTGACCTTCCAGGCGACAGACACAATGCTGCGTGCCAGGAGCTGGCGGCCGGGCGACCGGATGCGTCCGAAGGGGCTGGGAGCGTCCAAGAAACTGCAGGACATCTTCACAGACCGGCGAGTGCCGCGGGATGAGCGCAGGCGCGTGCCGCTCATCTGCGCCGGCGATGAAGTCGTCTGGATCCCCGGGGTGGCGCTCTCGGAACGGGCGGGGCAGTCTGACGGGGACATTCTGGTGGCCGTGCGCCCACCCTGCGGAGTCTTGCCCGCCTGGGCGCGCCGCACCTGAGAAGGGCAGGTTGCTGTGATGTTAATCGCGCGTGTTTGGATTGTCGTTGTGGCGTGCTTTTTCACGCTCGCGGCCCGGCCGCCGGCCGCATCTGCGGAGGAGAAACGGACTTTGGAAACACGGATCACTTTTCCCGTCGGGGTTGTGGAGACTCTGCAGCCCACGCTCGCCTTTATCTCGGAGCCTCACGACGCCTTCGAGGCCGAGGTGCATTCGCCGGATGGCCTGCTCTGGTCTTCGGGCCAGGTGGACTCCCGCAGCTACACCGTGCAGCTTCCTTCCCTCCCACCGGCGGCGGCGCTCCGGGCCAGGGCAAGGGTTCGCTGCGAAGGTCGATGGGGCGACTGGTCCGCATGGGCCGAGTTCAGCACGCCGGATTTTCCTGTGGTGCGCATCGTTCGTCCCGCTCACGCCGGCCGCGTGACAGGGCCGCAGGTGGAGCTGGTCTGGGAAACGGAGAACCCCGGCGACCTGGACGAGATGACGGTGAGCCTCGACGGGACGCGCCTTCGCGGCGCGGCAAGCGAGGGGCCGGGCCGGCAGTCCGTGCGCGTCCGTCTCAGCGAGGGGGTTCACACATTGAACGTGAGGGCCGTGTCGGCCGGCCGGGCAGCGCAGGCGTCCTCCACGTTCTACGTCTGGAACAGCCCTCAGGCCGATGGAGAGCTTGTGATCCTGGATCTCCGCGAAGCAGCCAAGTGGGACGTCGCCGGCGACGCCTCGCAGGCCCGGCGGATGTACGAGCTGTTCCACGCCGCCGCCTGCCTGCAGGGCATCGTGAATCGGAAAGGACCGCGACTGATGCTTCGAGTCTTCGAGGCGGACGATTTCTGGCTGGATTATCTGCGCCGGCCGGGCCACTGGCTGGAGAAGGTCTCGCTGGTAACATACGGAGGGGACGGAACACCGGAAGACGCGTTCCTGCAGGTGACCGCGCGATTCGCGGGGGAGGTGAAAGGGCTGGTGGTCTGGGACAGGGCTGTTCCGGCCACATCCAACGTCGCCACCACCGCCGCCGGCGTGGAGGATCTTCTGCCCGTGCAGGGAGGCGGGACGGAAGGCTCGCTCGGGGCGCGGCTCCGGGAGTTGTTTCCGGTGAAGCTGGATCTCACAGGACTCTTTCCGTTGCAGGAGAGGGGGTCTGGCAGCGCCAAGTGCGATGCCTATCTCTGGGCAAAGGAGCGCTATCTGGACTCGGGACGGGCGAACCCGTGCAGGCTGGGTTACTGGCTGGACGCCTTCTGGCAGCAGCGTTCCGGCACAATGCCCTGGTGGGAGCACTGCCTGACGAATCATGACTGGATCGTGGCGGGACGCGGGTTTCTGTTCGACCTGTCCAACTGGGGCAATGAGGCTCCGCAGGATGACCCGCATCAGCCGGTGGGCGCCGATCTGGAGACGTTCCGGAAGCTGATGCGATCGGCGTGGGAACGCAGCGGTGGCCGCATGATGCACGTGGCCGGCTTCACGCCGTGGGCGTTCAAATACACGGACCACGCCGTCCCCGCCGGACGCCACGAGCCAGTCGCTTCGGAATGGGAGCTGGTTCGGCTGCTCTCCGCCTACAACGGCTACCTGGACGCTGATGCCCACAGCCTTTCGGCTATGGCCAACGCATCGCTCTGGAGCCAGATGCCTCTGCCGGACCGCTATGTGCAGAACCCGCCTCCCACACCCGGCCGCCTGATGGAGCAGGGTTATATGGCCGCGGACGGGAGCCTGGCGCCTCTTGGCTTCACCCTGTTCTATATCGGGGATTTCGACTCTGCCGCGTGGCTCACCCGCAAGCTCCCCGAACTGTGGGCGGACCCTGAACGGGGCAGTGTGCCGATGGGCTGGGCGTTCAACCCGAATCTGGGCGCCCGAAACCCGGCCGCGATGCATTTGGCGTGGAGCTCGGCTTCGGAGTTGGACTTTTTTACTGCCGGCGACAGCGGTGCAGGATATGTGAACCCGACAATGCTGCTCGAGCCTCGGCCGGTATCAGGATTGCCGTCCGCGCGCGCGGCGTGGGTGAACCATTGCCGGGAGCTGTATCGCCGCTACAACCTGCGGATCACGGGATTCCTAATCAACGGGCACGCAGGGAAACTTACGCCGGAGTCCGAGGAGATGACGGCCGAGTTCAGCCCTGACGGGATGGCCACCCAGCGGGCCTGGATGGAGGGGGAGGGCCACCTTCGGGGAAACACCCCCGTGGCGTGGCAGATGCACGATCTGAGCCCGGACAACGATGCCAATATCGCCTGCATAGAGCGTTTCCGGCGGGAGGGGCTTCAGTTCCTGAACTTTCGGCTAATTCTGCTCGGTCCTTCGTTCGTGCGCTCTCTGATGGATGCGGCGCAGGCTTCCAGCCCGCACGCGCCGTACGCGTTCTTGGACCCGTGGAGCTTCTTCTATCTGCTGCGGCATCACCTGGGCGGCAAGAACGAACGCCGCTGCACGTTCACTTTCGACGACGCTTCCGCAGGATTCGAGGCTGGCCGGCAACGGGAGGTCGTGGTGGGCATCCGCAACGACGGATGGGACACGTGGAGAGCGGGAGAAGTTCATCTTCTCTGCGGCCTGGCAGACCGTGTAGACTGGACACGTGCTGAGCGGGTGGAGCTTCCACACGATGTGCATCCGGGAGAGGGGACTGTGCTTCGCGTCCGCATCATGGCTCCGCCGCGGCATGGCCGGTATGTTTTTCATCTTTCGATGGCGGACGGAGGGGGACCATTCGTGGAAGCAGGGTGTCCCTGGTGGGAGTCGGAGGTGGAGGTCCGGCCGGCTGGAACAAAATCTTTATAAAAAAAGCGTGTTAATGCGGAACCTTTTTGGCCAGGCCATCGTCAAAGCAAGTGAAAGCTTCCCACCCTCCTTTCTCTCTCAACCCCGGGCGGGCCACCGCCCGGGGATTTTCTTTGACCTTTTCCGCTAAAAGGCACCCGCGCCGGTCCCGCCTGCATTCCTGCTGACGGCATAACGGCGCGGCGGGCAAAAAGATGAAATAAACGTTTTCCGGGCGGAACCTTTCTGCAATGGTTTACGTCGAAAGAAATAGAAAGCTTCCCACCCTCCTTTCTCTTCCAGCCCCCGGTTCAGCAGAGCCGGGGGCTGGTTGTTTTGCGACCCATCGTGCTCAGGGCGGCGGATGACACGGCCGCTTCGGCGCAGCAACCTGCCGCTGTAGGGCTGAAGCCGCGGGTAGGCGGGTTACGACGCGCAGATTAAAGGGGCCCTTCTGGCTTGGCCCAGGCAAAGAATTGTTGAAGAATTTGTTTCGCTGGCGGAACTTTTCGCCCGGTGGATCCGTCTTAGACTGCAGAAAGCTTCCCACCCTCCTTTCTCGTAACTGCCCGGCCGGGCCACCGGCCGGGCTTTTTCCTTTAGCAGGTGAATCAGAGGGCGAGGACCCGGGTTAGACGGCCTCGGCGCCGGTAAACTACGGGTGGCAGGAGGGTTCGGCCCGCGAAGCCTCAGCGCCTTTGAGCCGCGTCCACCCCCGCCAGCTGCTCGATCTGATCCAACCGTTTCCTCTGCCTCTCGCACTCCAGGCGGACCAGCCTGCAAAGCTGCCGGGCCGCCTCGGCGATATCTGCGTCCGGGTTGGCGGCCAGAACGGCCCGCGTCAGTTCCTGCGGGATGGACGCTGCCCCGGACAGGCATCCCGCCAGAGCCCCGGCTACGGCTGTAGTGGCGTGGCTCCAGCCTCCGTAGGATGCCGCGGCCCGCAGAGACTGCCCGGGCAGGCCGTCGCTGAGGTATACCAGCATCGCGGCCACCACCAGGGACTCCACCGCAGGGCCGTGGGCATCCGCGGAGCGCCGCGAGGAGAAGCGGTCGTGGATGGCTGGCATCAAATTGTCGGTGGGATCGCCCAGATGCGCGGCCGCGAAACGCGCTGCCGGCACCAGTTCCCGCGAGACACCGGGCGGGGCAAGGTCCAGCATCGCTTCCAGAATAGAAGACGGAGTGGCTCCTGGGATGAGCGCCGCGGAGGCCCCTGCGGCCAACGTCTGACCGGCATCAAGCGACGCGCCAAGAAGGATGGTTCCGGCAATCGCCCGCGTCGCCAGGAAGGCCGTCTCGGGATCGCCCGCATTGGCTATGCCGACGGGCACGGCGACATACAGCGCCTCTGGCCCGGCCAGCTCGGGGACGGCGGAGCGCGTGGGCTCTATTCCGGCGCGGATGCGTGCGACGGCGGCTTGCGCGGGCAGACTGGAGAGGGTCTCCATCCCCAGAAGCTCGTCCACCAGCAGGCCGGTGCGCGGCCGGATGCCGGATGCTCCCGCTTGCAGCGAAAGGCGCATCACCAGCTGCGCCAGCTCGCCGATTCGCCCTGCCGGCTGCTGTGCCGCGCGCTGGGCATCCGGCGGCCAGGGCGTCAGCTCCAGAGCGTCTCCGAAGCGCTCCTGCACTCCGCGCCAGTCCAGCCCCCTGCGCGGCTGACCCAGCGCGTCGCCGATCGCCACCCCCAGCAGACAGCCATAGATCCGGTCAAACAGCTCTGTGTCCAGTTCCGTGCCCTCTCTAGCCGCTCCTCAAGATTCCCCCGCGCGCTTCCTGGCAGGCTGCGCGGCCGCCTGTAGTGTTTCCTGCCAGCGCCGGAGGTGCTCCGTGTCGTTGAGGGTCTCCAGCATCCAGCCACGACCGGGGTCGAACAAAAGAAGATTCACTGCCCCCGGATCCATCC
>CALCJH010000156.1 GCA_937967775.1 uncultured bacterium
CCTGGACCTGCTCTGCCGCGTGGGAGGGGATGAGTTCGTCATCAGCAGCCTCAGGCGCCGGGATGACGCGCTGGAGCTGGCGAAGCGGGCTCAGGAGAGGGTGACCCGGCTCCGCGTGGAGGATGTGGAGGACGCCATCAGTGTGAGCTACGGCGTCTCCGGGGGACGCCGGACGCGGGAGCGGGAGGCCACCCACTACGCGGCCACGATAGACGACCTGCTGAACCGCGCCAGCCGAGAATGCACCGCGATGAAGATGATGCATCGGAACGCCCAGGCGTCCGGCGAGGCCCCAGCCCCCTCCGAGGCGCCGCGTGCGGAGCCGGTCCCCGCGCCACAGGCCGCCATTCCCGGTGCGCGCATCCGGATCGAGCAGATTAGCTACAGCGCATCAGACCTTGAGTGCTCCGTTGAGGTGCGCCTGTCGTACGCCGGGCGCGCCTTCTCGAAGACTCTGCAGGGATTTGCAGGGCTTGGTTCCCTGGTGCGGCTGGCGGCGGATGCGTGCGCGGCGTCCGCTCAGGAATGCCTTCCGGCGGGTTACCGCATCGCCGTGGAGGATGTGCGCGAATTCCGCGCGCCGAATGCCGAGACCCTGATGATCTCCACCGTGGCGATCGCCACTCCCCGGGAGGCCAGCGTCTACTACGGCGTGGCGGCCGTCCGGCGAGGCGACGCCTATCGCGCAGCCGCGGCGAGCGTCCTGTCCGCCCTGAACCGCCCGCTGGGCCTTATCCTCTCTGCATCTGCCGGGACGGCTGCCGCCTCCTGAGGTTTTTGGCCACTTTTAGCCTGCGGTTTCCAGGCTCTCTCGCAGAAACTCCTGCACGTCCACAGCCTGGCCCGTGTGAGCGCTTCTCACGGCAGCAAACAGCAGAGCACAGCACTGGATGTTGTCCTGCACGGTGCAGGGCGGCTCAGGTCCTCCATTCAGCCAGTTCACGAACATCTCTGCCAGCCAGGGGTTCATCCACACCTCCTGCTGCGCCAGCGGAATCTCCCGGGTCACCGAGTCCACGCCGACCGCCCCTCTGATCTCCAGGAGCCGGCGGTTGTCCAGCACCAGGGTGGCGTCCCGGCATTCGGCCCGCCAGTAATCTCTTGTCCATCCGTTCAGGCAGGAGGCGTTGTTCTTTGCGCCTTCGTAAAGGACCCGCACGCCGTTCTCCATCACCACCGTGACCAGCGCCTGGGCGTCGCTCTTGAATTCCGACCAGGCCGGGTTCCACGTTGCGGCGTAGACGGTGCGCGCATTGGATCCGGCGAGCGAACGCATGATGTCGAAATGGTGGACTGTGCCTTCGATCAGGAGCGGATCCTGCATCTCATAACGGAATGCGCCCCACGTGCCGTAGGCGCGGCACATCCAGGTGTTCCGTCCGATCAGGTAGTCCAGGTCGCCGTATTCCCGGGAATGGATGGCGCGCTGGAGAGTCTGTTTGTCCTGGTCGAAGCGGTGGCTCATGGTGACCATCATCTTCCGGCCTGCGGAGGTCACCTTGCGATAGACCCTGGCGCATCCTTCCATCGTGTCCGCGATGGGCTTTTCGCAAAGGATGTCCATTCCGTACTCCAGCGCCAGGTCCACGTAACGCTCGTGCCAGGCAGGCGGCACCACGATGATGACGAAGTCCGCCGGGTTATCGCGGAACGCCTCTGCGGCGTCTGAGTAGCAGCGCTCCGGCGGGATCCCCAGTAAGCGTTGCGCGTTCTGGAACGTGTCGGGATTGGTGTCCACGCAGGCGGCGGGC
The DNA here is from genome assembly GCA_937967775.1 of uncultured bacterium. GTDB lineage: Bacteria > Armatimonadota > UBA5829 > DSUL01 > DSUL01 > CALCJH01. The sequence continues at coordinate 1,752 of CALCJH010000156.1, forward strand.
GTGGCCAGCCCGGCCGAGCACAGACGCGGCAAGACCTCCCGCAACCAGTACAATCCCCAGCCGCCAAGCCCCACCTGTATGAAGCGTTTCGGTTCCGTCATCTGACGCATTCTCCCGCGGCGTCCTTCGGGGACGCCTCCGGCGGGAGGGTTCCCCGGCGGTCCGGCCGCCTCCTGCAGGGCTGAGCTATCATGGACAGGGTGAGAACCGTGTATCCGCCGCCGTCCACAGGGATTCCGTCCATAGACCGGGTGCTGAGCGCCATCATTCCGGGCGACAACATCGTCTGGCAGGTGGACGATCTGGATGTCTACCGGCACCTGGCGGAGCGTTTCGCCCGGGCCTCGCTTCAGGCGGGAAGAAAGCTTGTCTACTTCCGTTTCGCGGAACACGAGCCGGTCTTGCCGCCGATGGAGGGGGTGGAGGTCAGCCAGCTGGACCCGTCCATCGGATTCGACGCATTCGCCCAGGAAGCGCACAGCCGTATCGGGCGCTACGGGCGGGACGTCTTCTACGTTTTCGACAACCTCTCGGATCTGGTCTCCCGCTGGGGGACGGATGAGTCCATCGCGAACTTCTTCCGCGTCGCCTGCCCGTATCTGTACGAGCTGGATACGGTCACCTACTTTGCCCTGAAGCGAGGGATGCATCTGGACCGGACCGTGGCGCGTATCCGCGATACCACCCAGGTGCTGGTGGATGTGTTTCAGCGGGGCGGGCAGACCTTCTTTCACCCTCTGAAGGCTCTGGACCGCTACTCGCCCACCATGTTCCTGCCGCATCTTTTCCGCGACGAAGAGTGCGTGCCGGTGTTCGAAAGCGCTCAGGCGGCAGAGATCCTTTCGTCTTTGCGCTCGACGCCGCTGCGCGGGTCGGCGGCGGCCGGGACCGCTCCGTGGGACAGGCTGTTCGGGCGAGTGGCGCAGCTGCGAGAGGTCGGCCGAGACCTGCGCGATCTCTCGGACCCTGAGATTCTGGCGCTGCGTGACGAACTGCTGCGGATGGTGTTCGGGGAGCGTCCCGCGCTGCTTCGGGTGGCGCAGCGCCATATAGATCCCGCGGACCTTCTGGAGGTCCGGGAGCGGATGATCGGCAGCGGACGCATAGGCGGCAAGGCGGCGGGCATGATTCTGGCGCGCAAGATTCTTTCCTCCCATCCGGAGATGGCCGAGGTGCTGGAGCCCCACGACTCGTTTTACATCGGATCGGACATCTTTTTCAGCTTCCTTGTGGACAACGATCTGTTCAGCCTGCGCCTGCGGCAGGGCAGGGACGTTCATACTGCGGCCGAGACCTTCCCGGCCCTGCGCGAACGCTTCCTTGCCGGGCGCTTCCCCGGGGACGTAGTGGAGCAGTTCTCGAGAATGCTGGACTACTTCGGTCAGGCTCCCATCATCGTGCGCTCCTCAAGTCTGCTGGAAGACGATTTCGGAAACGCCTTCGCCGGGAAGTACGAGAGCGTTTTCTGTCCCAACCAGGGACACCTGCCGGACCGGCTGGAGGCGTTCATGAACGCTGTCAAGCAGGTATATGCCAGCGCGCTCAGCCCGGACGCTCTGGCTTACCGCCTGAAGCACAACCTTGCAGACTCGGATGAGCAGATGGCCATTCTGGTGCAAAGGGTGGCCGGCCGTCCGGCGGGGAGGTTTTTCCTGCCGCTGGTGGCGGGCGTGGGGTTTTCACACAGTCCGTATGTCTGGAGCGAGGAACTGGACGCCTCGCAGGGGATGCTTCGCGTGGTGGTAGGGCTGGGGACCCGCGCTGTGGACCGCGTGGGCGGCGACTATCCGCGAACGATTTTTCTCAGCCACCCCCTGCTGCGTCCGGAAGTGGACGCAGGGCGGATCCTGAGATACTCGCAGCACAGTGTGGATGCGCTGGATATTGTCAGCAATAAGTTCGTCACGGTGCCCGTGGAGGACCTCGCCTCCGACGGCTTCGCCTTTCCCGAGGGGCATCTTCTTTTCTCCTGGCTGCAGGAGGGGCACATCGGTGATCCCGTCTCTGCAGGACGCGGCCCTCGGGGGGCGCGTCCGGTTGTGACGCTGAACAATCTACTGCGCCGGACGGATTTCGCCGCTGTTATGAAGAAAATGCTCGCCCTCTTGCAGGAGGCCTACGGGCACCCAGTGGATACGGAGTTCACGGTCTCCTTCCGCAGCGACGGGCGGGTGCGCGTGAATCTGCTGCAGTGCCGAACGCTCTCCCTTCCGGGCGGCGCGGAAGGGGCGGCGATTCCCGAGGATATTCCGGAGGAGCGGATCCTGTTCCAGGCGAGCCGGTGCGCGGCTCCGGGTGTGGTTCGCGGGATAACGCACATCGTCTACATAGACCCGGACTGGTATAGCGGCCTGAGCGTTGAGCTCAAGCGGCAGGTGGGAAGGGTTGTCGGACGGCTGAATCGGCATCCTGCTCTGGACGGAGCGCGGCTGATGCTGGTGGGTCCGGGACGATGGGGGAGCAGCAACATCGAACTGGGCGTCAACGTGACCTATGCGGACATCAACAATGCCGCGGTGCTTGTGGAGGTGGCTCGTTCGCGCGGAGGACACACGCCCGAGGTGTCCTACGGAACCCATTTTTTCCAGGATCTGGTGGAAGATGGCATCCTGTATGTGCCCCTCTACCCCGACCGGCCGGACGCCCGATTTGCCTCGGAGTTCTTCCTCAGAGGTCCGAATGCACTTGAGGCTCTCCTTCCGGAGTGGGCGCTGCTGCACAGCTCGGTGCGCCTCATTGACGTGCGTCGGGTTGCCGGTACGACGGCGGCTCTGGTAGTGGACGGTGCTCAGAGGCGGGCGGTGTGCTATCTGGAAGACGCGCGGTTCTAATCGTTCGCCGTCCGCGCCGCATCCGGTTTTTCCTGCCGCAGCGTCTCGTTTCGCCGAAGACTGCAGTTGAAGGCCTGCGCGTGGAGGTGTTACAATATGCAATCGGGAAGGCAGCAAGGTCGCTGCCGGGATTCCCGCCTGCGTCGCTCCGCCCCCGCCACACTAGCGCGGGTGTGCCCTGCGGAGCAACAAGGGTGCAGCAGATTGACAGGGGCGTCAATGGCCGGACCGGCACGACGGTGTGCGTGGACCCTCGCGATAGCCCCCTCTGCCACTTCTCGCAAACGGCAGTGTAAGCCGTTGTGGCCGCGGGAAACCGGATCAAGGAGGTTCAACGCACATGTCGCTCACAGCGGAGCGGGTCCAGCACGACAACCCGTTCCAGATCGCTCAGCAGCAGCTGGACAAGGCTGCAGCCAGGCTGCAGCTTGATCCCGCCATTCATCAGGCTCTCCGCGAACCCATGCGGGAGCTCCACGTCACCATTCCGGTCAAGATGGACGACGGGTCCGTCAGGGTGTTCAAGGGATTCCGGGTGCAGTACAACGACGCCCGGGGACCCAATAAGGGCGGCATCCGCTTCCACCCGGATGAGACCATTGACACAGTCCGGGCGCTGGCCGCCTGGATGACGTGGAAAACCGCCGTGGTGGACATCCCTCTGGGCGGGGGGAAGGGCGGTGTCATCTGCGACCCCAAGAAGATGTCACCGGCCGAGCTGGAGAGGTTGAGCCGCGGCTATATCCGGGCCCTGGGGCGATTCATCGGCCCGGATCGCGACATCCCGGCGCCGGATGTCTACACCACGCCTCAGATCATGGCGTGGATGATGGACGAATACAGCGTCATCACCGGACACAACACTCCCGGCGTCATTACGGGCAAGCCTCTGTCCGTCGGGGGGTCCGAGGGCCGCGGCGATGCGACCGCCCGCGGGGGCGCATACACCGTCCGTGAAGCTGCGAAGTATCTGAACATTGACCTCACGAAGGCCACGCTGGCGATACAGGGCTTCGGCAACGCGGGTCAGTACGCGGCGACGCTGTTCCAGGATCTTCTGGGCTGCAAAGTGGTGGCAGTCAGCGACAGCCGGGGAGGCATCTATCTGCCGGACGGGGCGGACGCGCACGACCTGGTGCGCTACAAGCTGACCAACGGGTCTCTGGAGGGCTATCCCGGTTCTCAGCCCATCTCAAACGAGGCGCTTCTGGAGCTGGATGTGGATGTCCTTGCGCCATCGGCGCTGGAGGACGTCGTAACCGAGCGCAACGCCGAGAACATCCGGGCGAAGATTGTGGCTGAGCTGGCCAATGGCCCCACGAATCCGCAGGCCGATGACATCCTCTACCGCAGGGGAGTCTTCGTGATTCCGGACTTCCTCTGCAACGCGGGCGGAGTCACCGTCTCGTATTTTGAGTGGGTGCAGAACGAGACCGGCTACTACTGGGAGGAGCAGCTGGTCCACGAGCGGCTGGACAAAAAGATGACCACCGCGTTCGCCTCCGTTCTGGATATGTCTCTGGAGTATCAGACGGACATGAGGACGGCGGCCTATATGGTGGCCATCCAGCGGGTGGCGGAGGCGATGCGCGCCCGCGGCTGGGTCTGAGGTCCATCGTCCTCCCCTTCGCGAGCTCCATGGTGCGCGATGGGGCCAGGAAATGGCAGGGTGGGCTGCGGCCGCATCGGCCGCAGCCCGGTCCGCTTTCGAAGCCGGACAGAGGATTTCCTGTTCTGAAAGAGAGACGCTGACTGTTATGCACACCGACGCGCCGCACAGTGCCCGAAAAAGCGGGGACTGGATCAGCGGCAACGGACACAGCTGCCGGCTCGAAGGGCTTCTGAACCCTTCCAGCTACCGGTTCGAAATCCTGGAGAAGGAGCGGCTTTCGGAGACCGTCGTGCGAATGGTCATCCGCGCCCCTCTGGTGGCGGCCAGCGCGCGGCCGGGACAGTTCCTGCTGATACGTCCGCTGGAGCATTCCGAGCGCATCCCGCTCACCATTTCTCACGCGGACCGCTCGGAGGGTGCGATCACCATAATCTTTCAGGAGGTGGGAGCCACCACGCGGGAACTGGGCGCTCTGAAGCAGGGCCAGACGGTGAAGGATCTCGTGGGGCCACTGGGGACTCCCAGCGATATTCGCCGCTTCGGGACGGTGGCCTGCGTGGGGGGAGGGGTCGGCATCGCGGTGATGCTGCCGGTGGCGCGAGCACTCAGGCAGGCCGGTAACCGAGTGGTGGGCATCATCGGGGCACGGACGAAGGACCTGCTGATCCTTGAGCGGGAGATGAGTGAGGCCTCGGATGAGCTCATCGTTATGACCGATGACGGTTCCCGCGGTGGGAAAGGACTGGTGACGGATGCGCTGGCCGACCTTGCCGGTCGAGAGCGGGTGGACCACTGCTACGCGATCGGGCCGCTGCCCATGATGCACGCCGTCTGCCGACTGACGAAGGAGAAGGCCATTCCCACCACGGTGAGCCTGGATCCGGTGATGGTGGATGGAACCGGGATGTGCGGGGGCTGCCGCGTCACGGTCGGGGGAGAGGCTAAGTTCACCTGTGTGGACGGCCCGGAGTTCGATGGCCACCTGGTGGACTGGGATACCCTTCGTGCGCGCAAGAGCATCTATCGGGACGAGGAGCGCCTAGCCCTGGAGGCTCGAAGTGGCAAAACGTGAGAGAAAACCTCGGACGCCGATGCCCGAACAGGATCCGCAGGTGCGGGCCCGCAACTTCGACGAGGTGGCTCTCGGCTATTCCGAGGACCTGGCGGTCGAGGAGGCCACCCGGTGCCTGGCCTGCAAGAACAAGCCCTGCGTGCGGGGGTGTCCGGTCAACATAGACATTCCGGCGTTCATCCAGCTGGTGGCCGAGCGCCGCTTCAAGGAGGCCGCCGAGGTTGTGGCGCAGGCCAACGCGCTGGCAGCCATCTGCGGGCGGGTCTGTCCGCAGGAAGAGCAGTGTGAGAAGTACTGCGTCATGGCCAGGGTGAACGGGCCGGTGGCCATCGGGCGGCTTGAGCGCTTTGTGGCGGACTGGGCCCGGGAGAATCTTCCCCAGAACGGCGATCGCCCGCAGCCGTCTCCGGATGCGCAGAAGGTGGCTGTGGTGGGAGCCGGGCCTGCAGGGCTGACTTGCGCCGGCGATCTGGCCGCGAAGGGCTATCGTGTCTGCGTTTTCGAGGCGCTGCACGAGTTGGGTGGAGTGCTGCGATATGGCATTCCGGAGTTCCGGCTGCCGCGCAGCATTCTGGATGCCCAGATCGAGAGCATCCGCCGGATGGGGGTTGAGTTCTACACTAACACGGTCGTGGGGCGCACATTCACCATCCAGCAGCTTCTGGAGAGCGGGTTCGACGCGGTCTTCATCGGCACGGGCGCGGGCGCGCCGGTGTTCCTGAACATCCCGGGCGAGGAGCTGAACGGCGTCTACGCCGCGAACGAGTTCCTGACCCGGGTAAATCTGATGAACGCGAAAGATTTCCCGGTGGAAGGCACTCCGCTGAAGCGGCCGCGCCGCTGCGCGGTCATCGGCGCAGGGAACACTGCGATGGACGCCGCCCGGACGGCGCTGCGGCTTGGCGCGGAGGAGGTGACCATCGTCTACCGGCGCTCCCGGGAGGAGATGCCCGCCCGGGCCGAAGAGCTGCACCACGCCGAGGAAGAGGGCGTGAAGTTCCAACTCCTGACAAACCCTGTGGAGTTCATCGGGGACGAGAACGGCTGGCTTCAGAGGATGCGCTGCATCCGGATGGAGCTGGGCGAGCCCGACGAAAGCGGACGCCGCCGGCCGCATCCGGTGCCGGGAAGCGAGTTCGAGATGGAGGTGGATACCGCCATCATCGCCGTCGGACAGACGCCCAATCCCCTTATCCGTCAGACCACTGAGGGCCTTGCGGTGGAGAAGTGGGGAGGCATTGTGGTGGACGAAAAGACCGGTGCGACATCCATCCCGGGTGTGTTCGCGGGAGGCGATGTGGCCACGGGGGCAGCGACGGTCATCACGGCGATGGGCGCGGGCCGCAGGAGCGCCATCGCCATAGACGAATACCTGAAGGCAAAGCGCGGGACCAGCTGATCGCGGTGCTGGAGTGGTGCGCAGAGAATGCGGGCCGGGGCTGTCTGCCCCGGCCCGGGCGTTTTTTCCCCTTTTTTGCCCGGGAAGTGTTAAGAGCGGAGGCCGGGTCGCGTCTAACAGGGTGGAAATCGGCTAGTCTGCGATGTTTTGGATGGTTGCAGGAGGCAGCAAGATGCGAATAAGCAGGATTCTTATGCTGGCGGCGGTGCCCGCCGCAATGCTGGCCTGGCAGGTGACGGGCCTCGAGGCCCAGTCCGGCGCCTCGAAAGCTCCGGCTAAGAGCCAGAGCGGGCAGGCGGTTTCCAAATCGGCGCCGGGGCAGCGGCCCGGTCCGGGAATGCGCGACTGGGGGGCTCGCCGTGAGGAGATGTACAAGGCCATCGGCGTGACCCCGCAGCAGAAGAAGCAGCTGGACGCCATTGATGAAAAATACCGCATGAAGGCGATGGAGCTGCGCGACGCAGATCTAACCCCCGAGCAGCGCCGTACCAAGATGAAGGATCTCATGCAGGCGCGTCAGACCGATGTGGAAAAGGTGCTGACTCCGGAGCAGAAAAAGAAGCAGCTTCAGTGGATGGAGGAGCAGCGCAAGAAACGCCAGGCCGAGATGGGCCAGCGGCGTGACCGGCCGGCCGGTGCGCAGGGCAGGCCGGAAAAGCCGGCGGCTCCCCGCAAGTAAGCAGTTTCCGCACGCACGACGGACCCCTGGGTAAGCAAGACGGGCTCCGGAGCCTCTTCCGGAGCCCGCACCCACGTATAGAGATGCTGCAAAGCGCTGTGCTTCAGGGAGCAGACGATCGGATCTGCCGCTCCACGTGATGTTCCAGGTGAGCCCGAAGGATGCTCCTGACACGGGCATCCTCTCCCGGTGGGATCCGAAAGGCCGCCACGGCGTGCGCCGGCAGCCGTGAAAGCTCCTCCAGTGCTTTGAGGCAGGCAGCGCTTGCGGGGATCAGGTCCTCGCGTCCGCCGCGGCAGCGCGAGCAGAGAATGCCTCCCAGACTGGCGCAGAACACCGCACTGCGATCCTGCGGCCGCCCCGCGCGGCAGACCACGCAGCGGCGCAACTCTGGAGTGTAACCCGCAGCATCCAGCGCCTGGGCCTCGAACCGCCGCACCACCACGGACGGCGGTGCGGCTCCTTCCAGCAGATACAGAGTGGAAAGGAGCAGGTCGAAGAGCTCCGGGGCAGCCTGGCGCTCGTCCAGAAGGGCATCGGTCACCTCGGCGGCGTAGAGGGCTCCCTCGATGCGCTCTGGGCTTTCCCTGAGACCGCTGAACGGGTGCTTGAGCGAGGCTTCAGTCAGGATGTCGAGATTCCGGCCGGTGGCGAGCTGGGCTCTCAGATACACCAGCGGTTCGGTGGCTCCCACCAGCCGGCTTTGCGCCCGGCGGGCTCCTTTTGCGATGGCGGAGATCTTCCCGAACTCTCGTGTGAAGAGGGTCAGGAGCTTGTCGGTCTCCTGAAAACTGCGGCGTCTGAGGACGATGGCGGTTGCGCGGTAAAGGGGAATGCCGGTCTATCCTTGCTCGCGCGCCTGGGCGATGATCTGCTCCGGGTCGTAGGCTTCCAGCAGTTGCACGGCGGCGCTGGTACCGATCCGGTTCGCCCCCGCATCCAGCAGCTCCAGCGTCTGCTCCACGGTTCTAATTCCGCCCGCGGCTTTCACACCCATCGAAGGGCCCACCACGCGGCGGATGAGGCGGATGTCATCCACGCTGGCTCCCGCGGAGCCCATTCCCGTGGATGTCTTGATGAAGTCCGCTCCCGCGTCGCGGATGATCTCGCAGGCGATGCGCTTCTCCTGATCGGTGAGGAAGCAGGTCTCGATAATGAACTTGATCTGCGCGCGCTTGTCCTCATCCACCATCTCGGAGAGTCGCACGGTCTGTACCAGATCGCGGACCTCGCGCTCCACCATATCCCATTCGCCGCTTTTGACGGCGGAGATGTTGATGACGACATCCAGCTCCTGAGCGCCACGCTGCAGGCACACGCGGGCCGCAGCCACCTTGGCCGGCCGGCTGTCCGCCCCTAGGGGGAAGCTTACCACAGTCCCCACCTTTACATCCGAGCCTTCCAAGTGCCGGGCTGCGGTGGCCACCCAGCAGGGCAGGATACACACGCTGGCAAAGTGATGCCGTGCCGCTTCCCCGCAGAGCCGGACCACGTCCTCACGCGTTGAGGTAGCACGCAGGAGCGTGTAGTCCATCATCTTGGCGAACTGTTCTCTGGTATACACGAGTCCTCTCTCCTGCCAGCAAGAGCGGCCTCGCCGGGCGCGGAGCGGCAGTCCGGCCTGCCTCCCCTAATGCGCTCCGACCGCCGCAGGGCGGGTTCCGACCTTCAACTCCCGTACGAAAGCCCTCACCTGCGGCAGGAAGTCGTCGTGGCGGTGCCTGGAGTGGATGAAATCCACCAGCGCGCTGCCCACCACGGCGCCGTCAGCGATGGCGCATACCTGCTGCACCTGCTCCCGGCTGGAGATTCCGAATCCAACCACAACAGGTTTATCGGTATGCGAGCGGATTTTCATAACCAGTTCACCGAGTTCTTCGGGAACGCGCGCCTGCGCCCCGGTGATCCCCACCCGCGACACGCAGTAGACAAAGCCTGTGCTGAGTTCGCATACGCGAGCGATGCGTTCTTCGGTGCTGGTGGGCGCTAGTAGAAAGATGGTGTCCAGCCGGGCCCTCCGGGCCTCCCGGACCCAGGCTCCCGCCTCCTCCGGTGTCAGGTCCGTGGCTATGATGCCGTCCACACCCGCCTCCGCAGCGTCGTCGGCGAAGCGGGCGATTCCGTAGCGGATGACGGGATTGAAGTAGGTCATCAGAACGATTGGAATCTGGCTCACTCGCCTGATCCTGGCCACCGCGTCCAGCACGTCGCGCGGGCGGACTCCCCGCTCCAGAGCGCGGGTGTAGGCGGCCTGGTTGCTTCGTCCGTCCGCCAGCGGGTCGGAGAACGGGATACCGATCTCCACGATGTCCGCCCCGGCCTCCTCCATCTCCAGCACAAGCGGATCCGTGGCCAGGATGCCGGGGTCTCCACCTGTGATGAACGGCACAAGCGCCTTCTCCCCGCGCTCCTTGAGCTCAGAAAAGCGACGGCTGATCCGGCTCATCTCTCTTCTCCATCAATCGGGAAACCGTCTCCACATCTTTGTCTCCGCGGCCAGACAGGTTGACCACAATGATCTTGTCCGGGGACAGTGTGGGAGCCAGTTTGATGGCGTGCGCCACGGCGTGCGCCGATTCTAGCGCCGGGATGATGCCCTCCAGCGCCGCCAGCGTCCGGAAGGCGTCCAGCGCCTCGAGGTCCGTGGCCGCCACATACTCGGCCCGGCCGGTTTCCTTCAGCCAGCTATGTTCCGGGCCCACGCCAGGATAATCCAGGCCGGCCGAGACGGAGTGTGTCTCCGCCACCTGCCCGTTTTCGTCCTGCAGAATGTAACTGTAATATCCGTGCAACACACCCGGGGAGCCCGCCGAGAGCGTGGCGGCATGCTTGCCCGTCTCAATGCCCGATCCCGCCGCCTCGACGCCGACCAGCCTGACCTCCTCATCCTCCAGGAACGGATGGAAGATCCCGATGGCGTTAGAGCCCCCGCCGACGCATGCCAGAACGTAGTCCGGCAGCCGCCCGCACTGGTTCAGCATCTGCTCCCGCGTCTCCCGTCCGATGACCGACTGGAAGTCGCGCACCATGCGAGGATACGGATACGGCCCCATGCAGGTCCCGATGACGTAGTGCGTTGTGCGCACGTTAGTCACCCAGTCCCGCATGGCTTCGTTGATGGCGTCTTTCAACGTGCGCGAGCCGGATGTGACGGGGATGCATTTCGCTCCCAGCAGCTCCATCCGGAAGACGTTCAGCGCCTGACGTCGCACGTCTTCCTCGCCCATGTACACAACGCATTCCAGGCCGAACAGGGCGCAGACCGTGGCGGTAGCGACACCATGCTGCCCGGCGCCTGTCTCGGCAATGACCCGGGGCTTGCCCATCCGGCGCGCTACCAGCAGCTGTCCCATCACGTTGTTCAGCTTATGCGAGCCCGTGTGACAGAGGTCCTCACGCTTCAGGAAGATGCGTGCTCCGCCCAGATGCTCGGTAAGCTTGCGGGCATAGTACAGCAGGGTGGGCCGGCCCACATAGTCGCGCAGGTAAAGGGAGAGTTCGGCCGCAAAGGAGGGATCCGCCAGGCAGGACTCGTAGGCCTGCGCAAGCTCGTCCAGCGCCGGGACCAGCGTCTCCGGGACGAATCGGCCCCCGAACGGTCCGAAGTGCCACTCGGCCGGGGGCTCAACAAGAAGGCTCTGCTGATTTTGCGCGCTCAATGAACCGCCTCACTTTGTCCGGGTCTTTGCGGCCCGGAGCCATTTCCACCCCGCTCGACACATCCACCGCATAGGGACGGACCGTGCGCACCGCCTCCGCCACGTTCTCAGGTGTCAGTCCACCCGACAGGATGACCGGAAGGCCCGTCTGCTCCGCGAGGGAACACAGCCGCCAGTCAAACGTCGCTCCTGTCCCGCCGGCCGCTCCGGGAACCCAGGAATCCAGCAAGAGTGCGCTGGCAGACTCGATGCCCGGCAAATCTTTCAGCGAGTCCTCGTCCCTGACGCGCACTCCCAGGATCAGGATGCGCCCCTGCCGCCGGAGAGACCGGACGTAATCTTCCGAGTATCCCGTATGCAACTGCAACACCTGCAGCCCGCACTCGTCAGCGATGGCTCCCGCCGAGGGATCATCGCCTACAAAAACCCCTGTGGCGGTCACGAAAGGCGGAAGCTGCCGGATGATGTCGCGAGCGGCGGCGGGCGTCACCCGCCTGGGGCTGTCTGCGAAAACGAATCCCAGGGCGTCCGCCCCAGCGCCAACGGCGCACAGGGCATCCTCAA
>CALCJH010000157.1 GCA_937967775.1 uncultured bacterium
AGGGAGAGATCGGCCACGCGTTTCAGGTGCCCGCGGGTGTAGGGATGGTACTTCTGCATCAGCATGGCCAGCGTGGTGATTGTCTGTCGGTAAGCCCGGATGTTCTCCGTCACCAGCTTCAGGGTCTGGCGCAGGCTGAAGAACGGAATCAGAATGGGCAGCATCCCCCAGAAGCCCAGACCGTTCCACACAAAAAGATATGCCAGCACGAACGCAAACGGGGTGAACATCACGTAGCTGGGCAGGAAGGCAAAGACGCTCTTCACCCACAGCACTTTCGCCCTCATCCAGATGGCATCGAACGAGATGTCGTCGTGCTGCGCGGAATCCGAGACAGCGCTGCCAAGGGCATAGAAGAAAAGATCCAGCGACAGGGCAACCACAGTGCCCGCCACCAGTGGCCACACCACGTGCGGCCCCAGCGCCGTTCCCTCCAGTCCGGTGAGTCCAAGCCGGACCCCGCCCAGCGCCTGATATGTGAGCCCTCCGGCGCAGGTGGTGATGCCGATCACCGTGACGTTGTAAGTAAGATACTGCCACAGTCCCGCGCGCGACTGGCCGGGCCGGGCAGAAAGTACCAGCTTGTGCAGCACGGTGCCTGTGAAGGCCGCCCCGAGCGCCACCAAGATCCCGGCCCCCGGTCCGAACAGGGCGATCACTCCCCAGACGATGATGGGTGTCAGGGTGATCTCTGCATCGTCCAGTGGTAAGGTGACGGGCAGCAGCTCGCTTGCTAACGCTATCAGCGTGAATGCCAGGATGGCATAGACGGGGATGCCTTCCCAGTTCTGTAGGCTCAGAGTGATCCACAGAGCGAAGAGGAGGACCACTCCGGTGCTGTAGCGCAGAATGTCGAACGCTCGCGACGAGAGTCCGGAAAGGCCCGCCGGCCGCTCGGAACGAGCGAAGGGCTCCGCCGCGACCGCGGCTGCCGACGCTCCCCCTGAGGAGTCGCCTACCCCGGCAAACTGCTCGCGCTTAGAGTCACCCATCGGTGCCACCACATCCGGTACATCGGAAGGAACGGGATAACCTTTTCAGGCCGGAGTCTGGTTGGCGGCACGGACCGAAGAGATTTTCCTGCCCGTCACCTCGGACGGCAGGACTGCTGTCCCGTCTTGCGTTACGCCGGAAGCAGCATCACGGCCACTTGGGCCAGATCTTGATCCAGGCGCCGCAGGTCAGAGACAGGGATGCCAGCGCAAGCAGAATCCGCGTAATGGTTCGCATTGGGAATTGTCACCTTCACGAGTGTGCTGGTCCACCCCGCTACGGCAGACCGCGTAGGCTTCGCTCGAAGGTTTCAGATTCGCTCGCTCACCGTCCGCGCCGCCAGCCAGAACCCGGCCTGATTGTCTTATAGATTCTCCCTGATGTTGTGCCTCCCTGTCAGCGGTGCCCCTCACCGGGGATGATTATAGTAGCACAACTGCGGACGCAATTCAAAGTCCTTTTTCTTTCGCTAACTCCCTGCGGAAAGAGCGGCCGGCCCGGCGGGTCTACTCGCCAAACTTCAGCCGGCGATTCACCGCGTCCATCGTCGCGAAAACGGCCGCCTTGACCGTATCCTGCCGAACCAGACAGGAGCCGCAAAGCACCTCGTCAGCGCGGCTGCCGCCCAGTGTCACAACCACAGTGACCACCTGATGACCACCGACCGGCGTCAGCACGGCGTCCTCCACCATCATCATCTGGTTGGACGGAAGGCAGGATTGAATGGCTTTCAGCGTGGCTGCAGCCACCACCTTGACCTGTCCGGCTGCGGAGGAGGAGCCCTGGGCTGTGCCTTCGTAGATGCTGTCCTGCAGACGTATGCGCACTGTGGCCTCGGCCGTTTGGCCGGTCAGCGAAAGAGAGACATCTGAAAATTGCAGGCGGGGCGATGCCGTTGGCACCTCAGGCCGGTGCGGACCCTGCACCTGAGCCACACTGACCTTCTTGTGGTCCAGTGTGATTCCTAGGCGGGCTTGAAGAGCCGACTCCACATCACGGACGAGCTGTTTGGGAGATTTTTCCCCCTGCGACAACACGTGGATCTCCTGAATGACACCCGCGTTGTCGCTGACCACGCGGGCCCCTATCACATCGCGCAGTTGGCGAATGACCGCTTCCACCTCGGATACAGCGATCCGTTCCGTTGCCATCCTTTGACCTCCCTCGTATGCCTGGACTGGGTATCAGGAATCGCGTAACGTGGCGTTTAATTTCTGGAGGAGATCTTTCCTGATGCCTTCCACCACCGCGGAGACCTCCTCATCGGTCAGCGTCCTGTCATCGGAGCGGAACACGAGCGATAGCCCGATGCTCTTGCGGCCCTCCCCGATCTGCTCGCCGCGGTAGACATCGAACAGTATGACCTCTTCCAGGAGAGTGCCTGCCTGCTCCCGGATGACCTGCGTGACCTGTTCGTAGGTCACTTCTTCCGCCACGGCCACCGCCAGGTCTCTCCGCGTCGCCGGATAGCGCGACTGCGGACGCCACTTCCGGCAGGCGCCGCTTCCCGCGCTCAGCGCCTCTCCCGATATCTCAAAACCGAATGCCGGGGCTTTCAGGTCCAGCCGGTCGCGGAACTCAGGGGCCACCTCTCCCACCTGCCCGATCAGCGTGTTCCCGCTGTAGATGTCCGCAGTGTGGCCACGTCTCCAGTAGGGCCC
>CALCJH010000158.1 GCA_937967775.1 uncultured bacterium
GATATTGCGGTGCCGCAGCACCACGCCTTTGGGCTCGCCCGTGGTCCCGGACGTGAAGAGGATCTGCGCCACGCTGTCCGGAGAGACCCGGCCGGGGGTGTAGTCCTCCTCCTGGGAGGCTTGCGGCCCGAGCACCTCTTCCAGACGCTCCACCGGGACAGCGCCGAAGTCGTGCCCACGGGAGGAGGTAGCCAGGATGACCTTCGCCTCCGTGAACCTGGTGATGCGGTCCACAAAGTCCGGCGTGTTCTGGACCATCATCGGAACGGCCGCCGCGCCCAGCAGCTGACACCCCCAGAACGCCGCGACCCAGTAGGGGGAGTTCGCCGCCCAGATGACTACCCGGTCTCCCTCACCGACTCCCCGGCGCTGGAGCAGCGCAGCAGCCCGCCGGGACATCCGCCCGATGTCGCCGTACGTGAAGCGCAGGGCGCGCAAACCCGGACGCCAGATGTGGGATGTCCGGGAAGCGTACCGCGTGGAAGCGGCTTCGATGAGCGCAGCCAGTGTCTCCGTGTAGATCATGACGCGGCGGGCTCCTGTCTCCCGCAACAGGGGAGACCAGAGTTGAGTTCCCCCCGGCGGAGGCGCTCTCCTTCCCGTGCTCCCTGCAGGTAAGAAGCACCTCCCGTGTGGAAGTAGTCAGCGAGAGAGCACACCTGCGCCGGAGGGGTCCGGCGCGAAGGAGACCGGCTTGCTGAGGGAACCCGAAACGGACCGGCGTGTCCTGAGGACGGAGCGCATCGAGGCCGATCTGGTGGTGGTCGGCGGAGGGATGGCAGGCGTCTGCTGTGCCATCACAGCGGCGCGCGCCGGGGTCCGGGTGGCGCTGGTGCAGGACCGACCGGTGCCGGGAGGCAACGCCTCCAGCGAAGTGCGCCTCTGGATCCAGGGGGCCACGTGTCACGGCCACAGCAATAACCGTTGGGCGCGCGAAGGAGGAGTGCTGGACGAGATCCTGGTGGAGAACACTTTCCGCAATCCGGAAGGCAACCCCGTACTGTTCGACACTGTCCTGCTGGAGAAGCTTTCGGAAGAACCTAACATCCGCTTGCTGCTGAACACGGCTGCATTCGATGTGGCCAAGCGCTCGAAGGATGAGATCGCAAGCGTCCGGGCGTTCTGCAGCCAGAATTCCACCCTGTATGAGCTCCACGCGCCGCTGTTCTGCGACGCTTCGGGGGATGGCATCATAGGATACCTCTCCGGCGCGGCCTTCCGGATGGGAGCCGAAGCACCGGAAGAGTTCGGAGAGAAGTTCGCTCCTTCCAGGGAATACGGCGAGCTGCTGGGGCATTCGATCTATTTCTACAGCAAAGATGCCGGGCGACCCGTGAAGTTCATCCCTCCATCCTTCGCGCTGGATGACATCACGAAGATCCCTCGCTTCCACAGCTTTAACGCCCAGACCTACGGCTGCCGCCTCTGGTGGATCGAATACGGCGGTCGGCTGGACACCGTGCACGACACGGAAGCCATAAAGTGGGAACTGTGGAGGGTGGTCTACGGCGTCTGGAACTACATTAAGAACTCCGGCAACTTCCCCGAGGCCGAGAACCTGACGCTGGAGTGGGTGGGACTGATTCCCGGAAAGCGCGAGAGCCGCAGGTTCGAAGGGCCGTATATGCTGCGGCAGCAAGACATCGTGGAGCAACGGGAACACCCGGACGCGGTCTCATATGGAGGATGGTCCATTGACCTGCATCCGGCGGACGGTGTATTCAGCGAGCTGCCGGGCTGCACGCAATGGCATTCCCGGGGAGTGTATCAGATACCTTACCGCTGCCTGTACAGCAGAAACATCCGCAACCTGTTTCTTGCCGGACGGATCATCAGCGCTACGCATGTGGCCTTCGGCTCCACCCGGGTCATGGCCACCTGCGCCCACTCCGCCCAGGCGGTGGGAATGGCGGCAGCGCTTTGCATCCGGGACGGGCTCAAGCCCGGAGACCTGACATCCCCGGAGCGGATGCGCGAACTGCAGGTGCGGCTGATGCGCGCCGGGCAGTATATTCCTGGCCTACGGCTGGATGACCCGGACGATCTGGCGCGCACTGCGTCCCTCCGGGCATCCAGCGAACTGGTCCTTACGGGTCTTCCGGGTGACGGCGATACACTTCCACTGGACCGGCCGGCGGCGCTGCTCATACCTCTTCCGGCCGGACCGGTTCCCGAGTTCACCTTCACGGTGGACGCCACGAACGATACCACGGCGCGCGTGGAGCTGCGCGCCAGCCTGAAGCCGGGCAACCATTCTCCCGATGTCATTCTCGAAACGGTCAGCGTTCCCGTGCGCTCCGGCAGGGCGCAGAGCATCCGGGCGCGCTTCGAGACAGCGCTGAGCGAGGACCGGTATGCCTTCATCGCTCTGGCGGCGAACAATGCCCTGTCCCTGCACCTCTCGGGACAACGGCTGACAGGGGTTCTGACGGTGCGTCCCCGCTTAGTTCAGGCGCCGCAGGGGGATATGGGGGTCGAAACGTTTGAGATCTGGAGGCCGGATCCGCGGCCCGGCGGGAAGCTGCCCGCGTTCCGTGTGGAACCGGGCATCGCCCTGTTCGTGCCGGCGAATGTCACGAACGGCGTGGCGCGTCCAACGACCAGCCCAAACGGATGGCTGCCGGAATTCGATGACGATGACCCGTGGCTGGAGCTCGAATGGGATGAGCCGCAGGAGATCCGACAGATAGATCTCTCCTTCGACACGGATTTCGAACACGCGATGGCGACGGTGCTTGTGGGACATCCGGAACGGGCGATGCCCTTCTGCGTGAAGGATCTCCGGATCGTTGACGAAGCCGGTCGGACAGTGGCGGCGATCCGGGATAACCACCAGACGCGGCGGCGTATAGTCTTGTCCGAACCGGCGCGGACCCGTAAGCTGAGAATCGAGGACATCCGGGCGAACGGCGACTGCCCGCCTGCCCTGTTCGAGGTGCGCTGCTACCGGGAGCCGGTGGTCACTGTGACGCGGCGACGGGAGTCGTGACGGGAGTTGCGGACCTTCTAGAGAGCGTTAGGAGTGACAGGCAGGAGCGGACCTGGAACGTGGCGGCCCCAGGCGCGGGTAAGTCATGATGCCAGATAATCGCGAATGCCTTGCGATAGCTTCGAGGCGGGAGGCGCACCTGCTTCGAGAGGCGCAACGGACCGGCTGGACCGGCCGGAAGGGAAGTTGTGGAGATGGCTGCACATCAGGAACCGCTGAACGCTCTCAGCGTAGCCTATGAAGAAGCGCTGTATGCGCAGTATCTGCAAGATCCGTCATCAGTGCCGGAGGACTGGAGGCGGTACTTCGATCAGCTGGCGTCGGGCAACGGCGGGGCGGCGGCGTTCCGCGAGGGGCCGTCTTTCCGCCCATCCTCACTTTTCAATCCCCCGTCGGCAGGCGGAAACGGCGCATCCGCCCTGGAGATGGCCTACAAGCAGGACCGTCTGGACGAGATGATCCGGGCGTTCCGGGTGCGAGGGCACACCTGCGCCCGTCTGAGTCCGCTGGATGAACGCCACCCGGAGGAGTGCATCATCCGCCCCGAGGACTACGGGTTCACGGAAGCCGACATGGACCTCAAGTTCTCCACGCGCACCATCCACGGCCCGGACATGCGTCCGCTGCGGGAGATAGTCCAGCGGATGCGCAACACCTACTGCCGCTCCATCGGTGTGGAGTTCATGCACATCTCCGATCTCGGCATCCGCACCTGGCTGCAGACGCGGATGGAGAGCACAGAGAACCGCCTGCCCATGGACACCGGGCAGCAGGTGCGCATCCTGACCCGGCTGACAGACGCAATCATCTTCGAGGAGTTCATCCAGAAGAAGTTCCTGGGGGCAAAGAGTTTCTCGCTGGAGGGAGCGGAGAGTCTGATCCCCCTGCTGGACCTTGCCATCGAGAGCGCGGGAGAGCACGGCGTCAAGGAGATCGTCATCGGAATGGCGCACCGCGGCCGCCTGAACGTTCTGGCGAACATCCTGGGCAAAAGCCCCCGGGAGATCTTCCGCGAGTTCGAGGACATGGACCCGGACCTCTACAGCGGCGGCGGTGATGTGAAGTACCATCTGGGCTATCACAACGACTGGATCACATCCACGGGGAAGGAGATCCATCTGGCGCTGTGCTTCAACCCGAGCCATCTGGAGTTCGTCAACCCTGTGGCGCTCGGGCGGACGCGGGCGAAGCAGGAGCGTCTGGGCGACCATGAGCGCGAGCGTTACGTGGTCATCCTGATCCACGGGGATGCGGCCATTGCCGGTGAGGGCATCGTCCAGGAGACCCTGAATCTGAGCCAGCTGGAACCGTACACCACGGGAGGCACCATCCACGTAGTGGTGAACAATCAGATCGGGTTCACCACGCCTCCTGAACAGGGACGTTCCGGCGTGTATGCGACGGACATCGCCAAGATGCTGCAGGTGCCGATCTTCCACGTCAACGGGGAAGATCCAGAAGCCGTGGCGCAGGTGGTGAAGCTGGCGATGGAGTTCCGCAAGGAGTTCAAGCGGGACGTTGTCATTGACATGTATTGCTACCGGCGCCGGGGACACAACGAAAGCGACGAGCCATCCTTCACCCAGCCGCTGATGTACAAGATCATCGAAAAGCGTAAGTCCGTCCGGGACGCTTATCTTGAGCGGCTGTTGAAGCTGGGCGGCATCACCAAGGAGCAGGCGGATCAGATTGCCGAGGCGCGCAGACAGGAGCTGGAAAAGGAGCTGTCGGAGGTCCGCTCCAAGAAGAAGCAGAAGGCCGACGAGCCTCCGCGGCCCAGCATACTGGGCCGCGTATGGAGCAACTACGTGGGCGGGCCGGAATCCGGGGTGCCGGATGTGGACACCGGTTTCGACCGGCAGTATTTGGCCGTCCTGCTGGACCGGCTGACGCACATCCCGCGGGATTTCAACCCGCACCCTAAGATCCAGCGTTTCCTGGAAAACCGGCGGGAGATGGCCCGCGGGGAGCGGCCTCTGGACTGGTCGGCGGGCGAGGCGCTGGCCTTCGCCACCCTGGCGGTGGAGCGCTACCCGGTGCGTCTGACCGGACAGGACAGCGAGCGGGGCACGTTCAGCCACCGGCACGCCGTCCTGCACGATGTGACCAACGGAGACCGCTTCTTCCCGTTCATGCACCTCTCGGAGGATCAGGCTCCGGTTCACATCCACAACAGCCCCCTTTCAGAGGCGGGCGTGCTGGGATTCGAGTACGGCTACAGCATCGCATACCCGGATGCTCTGGTGATGTGGGAGGCGCAATTCGGAGACTTCTGCAACGCGGCGCAGGTGATCGTGGACCAGTTCATCACCAGCGCGGAGGACAAGTGGCGCAGCCTGTCGGGACTGGTACTGCTGCTGCCACACGGGTTCGAGGGGATGGGTCCGGAGCACTCCAGCGCGCGGCTTGAGCGATTCCTGATGCTGGCGGCAGAGGACAATATACAGGTCACCTACCCCACCACTCCGGCGCAGTTCTTCCACCTGCTGAGGAGGCAGGTGCACCGTCCCTGGCGGAAGCCCTTGATTGTGATGACCCCAAAGAGTCTTCTGCGGCACCCTGAGGTGATCTCGTCGCTGGACGACCTGGGTTCGGGCCGCTTCCGGCGTGTGCTGCAGGATCCGCGTTTTTCCCGGCGCAAGAAGGTGAGCCGTGTGCTTCTCTGCACAGGCAAGGTATACTACGACCTTGACAAGGCCAGGGTTGACCTGGGGCGGGACGACCTGGCCATCGTACGGCTGGAGCAGCTCTATCCGTTCCCGCACGAGGAGCTCCAGAAGACGCTCTCGGTGTTCCCGGAAGGAACGAAAGTGGTGTGGACGCAGGAAGAACCGGAGAACATGGGAGCGTGGCGCTACCTGAAAGTCACGTTCGGGGACAATCTCTACGGCCGGCACCCGCTTTCGTGCGTCTCCAGGCCACCCTCGGCCAGCCCGGCAACAGGGTCTGCGAACTATCATCATATTGAAACGGAGCGGCTCGTGCAGGAGGCCGTGCTGGGAGAAGGGGAGCAGGCGGGCCCGCTTCCCGCGATGCATAAGCTGCACTAATAGGAAGAGGCGGTCGCTATGGCGGTTGAACTGGCAGTGCCCGAAGTGGGCGAATCCATCACCGAGGTCCAGATCGGTCAGTGGCTGAAGCAGGAGGGCGAGCAGGTCCAGGTGGACCAGGGAGTGGTGGAGATCGAGAGCGACAAGGCCACCCTGGAGGTGCCCGCTCCAGTGACGGGTGTCATCTCGCGGGTGCTGAAGAAGGCGGGAGAGACCGCGAAGGTGGGCGAGGTGATCGCCTATCTGGAGGAAACGACGGCTGCTGCTGTCCCGTCGGAAGAGAAGGCGGCGCCGCAGGCTGCGCCTCCGCCGCCCCCGGAGTCGGAAGCGCGGGCAGTTGAAGCAACCCCGGACTCAAAAGGCGCTCAAGCTCCTGCACAGGAGGAGCCTTTCGTAATGCCCGCAGCCCGGCGAGCCCTGGAGCAGGCCGGGCTGGAGCCATCGG
>CALCJH010000159.1 GCA_937967775.1 uncultured bacterium
CTCAACTGTCCCCGGGGATCTATGCCTGTGGGCACAAACACCGTCCGGGCTCCCGCAGCCCGGCCAGCAGCCATATCCCGCCAGGAGTCGCCCACCATAAAACTGCGGCTCAGATCGAGCCCGTGTTCGCGAGCAGCCTGCAGAAGCAGTCCTCCCTTCGGCTTGCGGCAGTCGCAACCCTGCTCGTCTGTATGCGTGCAGTAATACGACTGCTCCAGCCGCACGCCCTGGCGCTCCAGCTCTTCGCGGAGTTTTGCGTCCACACCCTCCAGGTCACCAAGCGTCATAAGGCCCTTCCCCACACCTGCCTGGTTGGAAGCCAGAAACAGGGGGACGCCCCGCCGGACCAGCGGAGCAAGGGAGCGCCCGGCCCACGGGAATACCTCCAGTTCCTCCGGGCTGCGCACATAGCTTGCGATCTCCCGGTTCAGAGTGCCGTCACGGTCCAGAAAGACCGCCCGGCGCAGGCGTGCCGGCACTTATGACCGCTCTTTATACCAGGCACGGTGAAACTGCTGAAAGGACTCTCCTTCCCGCACACGCCTCCACCAGCCCTCATTCTCGACATACCACCGAACAGTCAGCGGAAGGCCCTCGTCGAAGCTCACCTTCGGCGCCCATCCCAGCGAGCGGAGTTTGGTGGTATCCAGCGAATACCGCCGGTCGTGCCCCGGACGGTCCTTCACATACTTGATTAGCGACTCGTCCTTCCCCAGCGCCTGCAGGATGCCACGGGTGACCTCCAGGTTCGTGCGCTCGTATCCGCCTCCCACGTTGTAGACCTCGCCGGTCACGCCCTTCTGCAGAACCGTGTCTATCGCCGAGCAGTGATCCTCCACAAACAGCCAGTCCCGGACCTGCTGGCCGTCCCCGTAGACCGGCAAGGGCTTGTCTTCAAGCGCGTTGGTGATGAAGAACGGGATCAGCTTCTCCGGATGCTGATATGGCCCGTAGTTGTTGGAAGCGCGGGTGATGATGACCGGCACCCCGTAAGTGACGAAATAGGAGCGCGCGAGCAGGTCGGAGGCCGCCTTGCTGGCGGAATAGGGGCTGCGCGGCTCCACCGGATCAGTTTCCACGCTGGAGCCCTGCTCCACGCTTCCATAGACCTCGTCAGTGGAGATATGCACGAAACGCTCCACCCCGTGCTTGCGGGCCGCCTCCAGAAGCCGGAAAGTGCCCACCACATCCGTCGTGACGAAGTCGCCCGGCTCGTGAATGGAACGGTCCACAAACGTCTCGGCTGCGAAGTTGACGATGGTGTCCACGTTCGGGACCAGGTTGTCCACCATCCTCTCGTCGCGGATATCGCCCTTGAAGAAGTAGAAACGGGAGTTGTCCGCGACATCCGCCAGGTTCTCCAGGTTGCCCGCATACGTCAGAGCATCCAGAACCAAGATGTCCAGGTCCGGATGCTGGCGCAGCATATAGCGCACAAAGTTGGAGCCGATGAAACCCGCCCCTCCAGTGACAAGAATCCTCTTCATCAATGCAGTCCGTTTCCCGCCGGGTCCCTCCCGGTCTTCCCTATCAGGTGATTTTGATATCCCAGTCGTAAGGGATCTCATCGGAGTCGTAAGGAGCCCGGTACTCGTCGGACGGGTCATACAACTGATCGGGGAAGTTGATCAGCAGGGAAGGCTCCACACCCACCGTCTTGTAGCCATGGTAGACCCCGATGGGAATCTTCAACATCACCATGTTATGGTCGCCCATGAAGACTTCCTGAACCTCACCCCGCGTGGGAGATTCCTCCCGCACGTCGTACATCACGGCCTTAATCATCCCTTTCACGCAGACCCAGACATCCTTCTGCTTCAGGTGATAATGCCAGGCGCGGATGACACCGGGGTAGTTCAGGGAGATATAAGACTGCTGGTAGCGCTCGAAGAACTCCTCATCGTCCGCCCTCAGCATCTCCATCAGAAAGCCACGCTCGTCGGCGTGGCGCTTCAGCGGCTTGATCAGTACACCGTCAATCATTCGCGAATGAAGCCTCTCAGAGTGGGTGCCCGCGGGCACGCCCGGAGGACGGAGCCCGTCAGAGTCCAGTCATCTTAGCATGGGCGCAGCACGCCGGGCAATTTCCCCCGGGGTTCGGGAGGTTGCGTGAGACGGCAAGCGACCCCTCCGCTGCAAGAGGGAAGTCCCGACGGCAGCCTGACACGACAACAGGGCGGAAAACGCCAGCGTTTTCCGCCCTGTCCTGCATCTCGTTGTCGCAAGACTGCTTCGCCGTGTGACTGCAGCAGCCCTCTTACTCCAGCACCTGCGCCACGGCCGCCTCGCGGGCTTTCTCCGCAGCCTTCGTCTCGTCCACCCTGCGTCCCCGCACCGGGAACTTGTCCGCCTGCCCGGAGGACAGGAAGACGCGCATCCTCTCCCGCACCGACTCCACCATCGCGGCGCGGGCGGGCTTCAGAACGCGGCGGATGTCATACTTGCGAACCTTTCCGGCTGCGTCCGCCTCGGCCCACTCCTGCTCGATCTTCTTGATCTCGGCAGACACAGCCTCCAGGAACCCGATGCGGATGCCCGTGTCGTAGTTGATCTTGCGGATGCCCTCCCTGATGCCCAGCTGAACATCCTCGTCCGGAACTCCGGTGGAGCCGTGCATCACGAGCGGCACACTCACCTTCGCGTCAATCTCTTTCAGGCGATCATGCCGGATGATGGGGCGGCCCTTGAACAGGCCGTGGGTCGTTCCCACGCCGACGGCCAGAATGTCCACGCCGGTCTCCTCCACGAACTTCGCCGCCAGATCCGGGTCGGTCAGGGACTCTTCGCCACCCTTCAGGTCCTCGCCTATCTGACCCAGCATCCCGATTTCGCCCTCCACGGGCACTCCCACCGCGTGCGCCGCCTCCACCACCTTCTTGGTGACGGCCACGTTCTCTTCGTAAGAGCGCGGAGACTTGCCGTCCTCCTGGAGGGTACCATCAATCATTACGGACGTGAAGCCAAGCCTCAGGAACTGCATGACCTTGTCGAATGAGCGGCCGTGGTCCAGATGCAGCGCAACCGGCACAGTGCTCTTTTCGGCGAGAGCTTTGATGAGGGCCACCAGCTCCTCCGGCTCGGTATAGCCCAGAGTGGTCTGAGTGACCTGCAGGATGAACGGCGCGCGCTCGATCTCCGCAGCCTCAAAGATGGCCTGCGCGCTCTCCATGTTAATGGCGTTGAACGCGCCGACTCCGTAACATTCGGCTTCGGCGTGGGCCAGAATCTCGGTACTGGTGACAAGTGGCATTGACGTGCGTTTCCTTCCTTACTTGAGCTGATAGAAGATACCTGGTTTCCGCCTGTCCCGCTGTCCTTCTTTTTACTATGAAACAGCTATTCAGGCCATGCGCGGCTCGGCCGGCTGCTGCCGGCGCAACTCCTCCCGCAGTCGAAGAACCTGTGGATTCCTGGACCAGACCGGGTCGTTGACGTCCACTCTCTCGACATACCAGAGCTCGTGAGGATCCTCCACCCTGTCCACATACAGCACGCCGTCCAGATGGTCTATCTCGTGCTGCAGCACCCGCGCCAGCCACCGGTCTGCATGGATGGTGACCCGGTCGCCTTCCAGATCCAGCGCCTGAACTGTGATGGCAGACGGACGGATGACATTGCCCATCAGTCCCGGCAGCGACAGGCACGCCTCCGGCAGTTTTACAAATTCCTCCGACTCCCAGACAATCTCCGGGTTCAGAAGCACCGTGGCAGGAAAGGCAGGAACCTCCGGGTAGCCCACCCAGTCATCCTCCGGCACCTCCACGATGATGATACGTTCAGAGATGCCGGCCTGGGGGGCCGCAAGGCCCATTCCCCCGGATTCGATCCGGAGCTCGTCCAGCGCCCGCGCCAGATCCCGCACACGCTTAGACCCGGCATCCGGCACGGGACGCGCCACCTGGCGCAGGACCGGATCCTCCCGATCCACAAGAGTCAGACGCATTTAACACTCCCCGGACAGTCTGTGCAACACTTCTCAGAGTATGGCTTTGACCGGCCGCTCGGGGCCGCGAAGGGCGCCCATACCTGTCCAGAGTGAGAGGTAGGGGCCGCACACATACTATCTGATAGCGCGCTGCGGCGCAAACCGCCGGGAACAGGGCCGGAAACGGTGATGTTCGTGCTTATGTGGGGACCATTCAGTTTGGGTATAAGAGTCTTGTGCAAAGGTTTCGCAGGACCGGCGGGAACGGCAGACAACTATCCGGCCGAGAGGGTCATTCGGACAAGAAGAGAGGCGTGAATGGCAGGCGACTGCGCAATGTTGACAGCACCAGAAAGAGAATCCCGCGCGCCGCGCGCGTTTCGCACGGGCGCGCGCCGACAGCAAAGCCGGATCCGCACATCTCTTGATGAGGGGGCTGAAGAGCGTCTCATCCAGCGGTGCCGGGAGGGCGATGCCGAGGCCTGCGCTGCCCTGGTCCGCAGATACGCCTCGCTGATCTATTCCGTTCCGCTACACTCCTTCGGGATGTCTCAGGATGACGCGGACGACATTTATCAGCTTTGCTTCATTAAGGTGCTCCAGCGGGTCCGGCAATTCCGGGGGGATTCCCGGTTCTCGGCATGGCTGCGCACTGTGGTGCGCAATATCTGCGTGGACTGCATCCGCTCCCAGAAACAGGTGATCTCTCTGGAAGAGCTGATGGACGGCTGCGAAAGCTGTCCTCTGAGCGAGGTCTGCAGCGCGGAGAAGATGGTCCGGCAGTCGGAGGAACGCCAGATACTGGAGGCAGCCCTCGCGAGTCTTCCTGACCGCTACCGCCTGCCTCTGACGCTCTTCTTCCTGGAGGAGCGCTCCTATAAAGAGATTTCGGAGATCCTGGGGGAGCCTGTGAACACTGTCGGAACGCACATCAACCGCGGCCTGGCGCGTTTGAGGAAGGTGCTGGCGAACGACGCTGATGCGCTGGAGGCACTGACGTCGTGACGCCGGGAAAGGCTGAAGCTCCTGGCGGCCCGGCGGCAAATGCACATGCGCTTGCCTCAG
This sequence comes from uncultured bacterium, assembly GCA_937967775.1. Classification (GTDB taxonomy): domain Bacteria; phylum Armatimonadota; class UBA5829; order DSUL01; family DSUL01; genus CALCJH01. Next base: position 4,991 of record CALCJH010000159.1, read on the forward strand.
GATTGGAGACCGCGGTGGATGAACTGCGGCGGGCCGGCAGGATCCTGATCACTACCCATATCAATCCCGATGGCGACGCGATCGGATCTTCCCTGGGTCTGATGCACCTACTTCGGACCGCCGGGAAGGATGCGGTAGTGGCATCTCACGATGGCTTTGGAGGGCGCTACGGTTTCCTCCCGGGCGCGGAAGAGATCGTCAGGTTCCCCGCCGGGACCTTCGACCTGGGCGTGGCGGTGGACTGCGGCAACGTAGACCGGGTGGGCAGCGTGAAGGACAGCCTGCTCGCATGCGGCAGGGTTATGCGCATTGACCACCACGCAGTGGGCGATCCGTTCGGAGAGGTGGAGTACCTGGACACCTCCGCCGCAGCAGTGGGCGAGATGATCGCGGCGCTAGCTCCGGGGCTGGGGGTGCGCATCCCGCGGGAAGCGGGACAGTGTCTGCTGGCGTCCATCGTTGAGGACACGCGCTGTTTCCAGTTCGAGAGCGTCTCGCCCCGGACACTGCGCATCTGCGCAGAGCTGGTGGATGCAGGGGCGGATCTACACGACGTCATCCAGAACCTGTTCTGGCGCAACAGCGCGGGAGCCGTTCGCATGGTGGGCCGCTGTCTGGAAGATTTCCAGCTGGAATTCGGCGGAAAGTTGGCATGGGCGATGGCCTCTCTGGAGGATTTCCGGCGCTACCAGGCCATCGCGGAGGATATGGACGACGTTGCGCACGAGCTGCTCTCCATTGAAGGCGTGGAGGTTGCTCTGCTGCTGCGGGAGGCAGAGGCCGATTACCGCGTATCGCTGCGCTCGCGCAACTTCGTGGATGTCGCCGCGATCGCCCGCGAGTTCGGTGGAGGCGGACACCTGCGCGCCGCAGGGTGCCGCATCAGCAAATCGCCCGAGGCGCTCCGCAGTCTTCTGGACAGCATCGGCAGCCGTCTTAAATAACGCCTGAGGCCTGATGCTTGAAGCCGGCGTCAGGCCATGTCACAATCGTTTCGGAAGAATCAAGTTCCGGTCAAGGACTCCTGCCAGGAAGTCCGGAGAGCCGGACAGGGAGACAGCCGGTTGGCCACTGCACTGATCCAGCAGATCTTGCCCGAAGAGTACGGCGCGCTGACGCCGGAGGAAGCGGACCGGCGCATCGCGTCGGCACGCGAGCGGCTCGGGGACTGTGTGGTCATACTGGGTCATCATTATCAGCGCGACGAGATCATCAAGTTCGCGGACTACACCGGAGACTCCTATAAGCTCTGCCTGCATGCAGCGTCGCACCCCGAGGCGGATTTCATCGTCTTCTGCGGCGTGCATTTTATGGCCGAAAGCGCGGTCATCCTGGGCGCCGCGCATCAGAGGGTGATCCTGCCGAACCTCTCGGCGGGATGCTCGATGGCGGACATGGCCACCCGCACCCAAGTGGAGGACCTCTGGGAGGAGCTAAGCGCCCTGACCGACGAGCGCATCATCCCCGTCACCTATATGAACTCCTCGGCGGCCATCAAAAGCTTCTGCGGGGAGCACGGCGGAGCGGTCTGTACGTCTTCGAACTGCGAGGCGATCTTCCGGTGGGCTCTGGAGGAGGGCGACAAGATCGCCTTCTTCCCGGACGAGCATCTGGGACGCAACACGGCCCTGCACATGGGCTTCCGCGACGAGGATATGGCTCTCTGGGATCCCACCATCCCGCCCGAAATGAACGACAGGGAGGGGCTGCGCCGGGCAAAGATCGTACTCTGGAAGGGGTTCTGCTCCGTCCACGCCCGGTTCAGTGTGGAGCAGATCCAGAGAGCGCGGCGGGACTTTCCGGGGATCCGGGTGATCGTGCACCCCGAGTGCCGCAGAGAAGTGGTGGAAGCGGCGGACGGTTTCGGATCCACGGAGTATATCTCCCGCGTCATCCGGGAGTCCGAGCCAGGCAGCCAGTGGGCTGTGGGGACGGAGATCAATCTGGTCAGCCGCCTGGCGAAGGAGCTTCCCGACCGTCTGATCTTCTGCCTGGACCCCATCGTCTGCCCTTGCTCCACGATGTACCGGATCGAGCCCAGGTACCTCTGCTGGGCGCTGGAGAATCTTGCGGAAGGCCGGGTGGTCAACGAGATCACGGTTCCGGAGCGGGATGTGCGCTACGCAAAGGCCGCGCTGGACCGTATGATGGAGATCACCGCAGCGGCCCGCGTGTAACGGCAATAGTTCCCCCTTCTCCTCCTTCACTCATCAGCCTGGGCTGCCGCTCGTTCCCGTGATACGATAATGCGGGAGGAGCGATGGACGTTTATTCCAACAAACGGCCGGACACGTCACGCCTGCGGCGTCTGCTCCTGGCGCTGGGAGGGCCAGATCCGCTGGCATCGGCCTCTGCTGAGAGCGAGATACGGGCACTCGGGCCTGATATTCTTCCCGAAATCGAGGACATCCTTGTCACCACCGTGACCGGCGTGGACGATGCCGTCCGTTCCATAGCCAAGGCGATCGTGGGCTCCGGGGTCATCGCGTCGGCCTTCGAGACAGTCCGGCGCAATCCGCAATACTGGATCCCTGCAGCGGCCCTGGCGCTGGGAGCGGCGCTCGCCGTGTTCGTTTTGACGGCGAAAGCTACGGGCAATCAGCGAAGACTTCGGCGCGGGATCGCTCTGGCCCTCCGGGCAGTGGACGGCCCTCCCGGAATCTTGATCCTGCTGAACATGGCGCGCAACGGGCAGTTGGACGACACCGGGGCGGAGACGTTGGTCAACCTTCTGCGGCGCATCCATCCTTCGACCATACCGTCTGACAACCTGACGCAGGCGGGTCTTGGCGCCGCGCTCGTCTTCCCCCATCACGAACTGCGGATGGAGTGTCTGAGAGTGGTAGCCGCAGCAGGTTATTCGCCGGTGGCGAATACTGTGTACAAGCTCGCCACGATGAAAGCCACCACCACGGAGGAGATCCTGGAGCGGGACGAAGCCCGCAGGGTCTACACGCAGATCACCGGCAAAGAAACGTAAACGTGGAGCGGATAACCCGGGCAGCAGGAACCTACCGCGTCGGGAGACGTCAACTTTCTTGAGCTTGTGGCAAGCCGGGTCTTGAAATTCCCGCCGGAATACGGTAATACATATTGGCCGATCGGCCCGGCTGCAGCGTGGAGAGGTGGCTGAGTGGTCGAAAGCGGCGGTTTGCTAA
>CALCJH010000160.1 GCA_937967775.1 uncultured bacterium
AGCGTTTCCAGCTCGTCCAGATTGATGTAGATCTTCGATACGCCTTCCAGGTCCACGGAGGCCGTGTTCAGCTCCAGCCACCCCTGTTCGGGGCGTTTCCCGTCGTGGACCTCGATGATACGCATCTTGCTTTTCGGGAAGATCATACGCCGCCCTTTCTTCCTCCAGCGTCAATCGTAGATGAGCTGCGGTTCCAGCAGAACCTCTGGCAACTCCAGGCCCGCCTCCAGCTCAGGCGCGAACCGGCGGGAGAGCTCCTCAACCGTGGTGAATGCCGGGATCCCCAGTTCGCGCGCGTGCGCCAGTTCCTGACGGGAGTCCTCGCACTCTTCCCACCCCGGCATCAACAGAAGAGCGTGGCACACAGAAAGCCAGTTCAGGTCGCTTCGCCCCGGGAGACGCTCCGGCAGGCGCTCTTCCCGGAAAAGTTTGCGGTGGTAGTGACGGGGAACGAACGGGTTGAAACCCAGAGCGGCCAGCCGCTCGGCCATCCTCTCTGCGGCTGCGGCCCCGCCGTCGCCCGTGCTGGTGACGTAGACTCTGACCATGTGCGGCACCTCCGTGTGCTGTGGACCTGCCCACATCCGGGCGCGGACCTACGGATTCTATTCTCCGCCGGTCACGGAATTCCTTTTCCCGTTGAGCATTCTGGCGCTCAAGTCCTACGGACGTCGGGACGATTCATGTCCTCGGAGGATAAGACCGGCAAAACGGCAATGAGGATCGAGAGTCTCATCAACGTCCAGCAGAGGATCGCCGAGATCGAGGACCGCATCGAGGAGCTTACGGGGCGGGTGCAGGAGCACGCCCCGGACCCGTCCCGCCTGTGGCAGACTCCCTTCGCGGTCCGCCTGCAGCAGGCGGTGCAGCGTCAGCAGACAGCCGGCGTCTCTCAGTGGGAGCCCATCATTCAGGAGGCGGCGGCGGAGTACGGGCTGGATCCGGCGCTGCTGCGCGCGGTCATCGCCCAGGAGTCCGGCGGTAACCCGTTGGCCCGAAGCTCGGCCGGTGCCATGGGGCTGATGCAGCTGATGCCGGCCACAGCCGAATCTCTGGGAGTCACGGATCCGTATGACCCGCGGCAGAACATCTTCGGCGGCGCGCGGTATCTGCGCGGCCTGCTGGATAGAATGGGCAGTGTGGAGCTGGCGCTGGCGGCCTACAACGCCGGGCCGGGCGCGGTCCGCCGCTTCGGCGGCATACCGCCGTTCCCGGAAACGCGCAACTACGTGGCCTCCGTGATGAGCCGCTGGAGCAGGGAGCAATGACCACCCCGTCTGCTGCCGCCACGTTTCTGGTCTCGTCCGCTGGAGCTCCTCAGCCGGGAGCTCCTCAGAGCGCAGGACGGGATGTTGCCCCCGGGGGCTTCCTGCAGGCGCTGGCCATTGCGGCGCTGGCGGCGGGACAGAAAGGGCAGGCCGGGGAGGAGACCGGACAGGAAATCTTGCCTGCTCCTCTGGAAGAAACGCCACCGGAGCTCGAAGTGAAGGATCAGGCCGCTTCGGAGGCGGACGTATCTGCCATTCCGCTTGTCGCACCGGTCAGCCTGATGACTACGCAGATAGTCCCACCGCTTCCGGAAGACATCCAGGCTGATGCGATACCCGGCGATACCCGCCCACAAATCTCCACCGTACACCAGGAGTCCACAGGTCGCAACGCCACTTTTTCGCAGGCGGCTACGGTGGCGGATTTCCCTGCGGGCGAAGAGACATCGGGCGATCAGGTTCCCCGGGAGAGTCAGCCGTTCACCGGCGGTCCGCAGGACCCGGAAGAACCGTTGGCGGCTGACGGCCCTGCGGGGCAACGGCAATCCCGCCTGCCCGCCAGCGGTCTTGAGACCGCGGCCGCCAGCCGGGGCACCAGTCAGCATCCGCTGACAGAGGGTTCCGCCGACCATCCGGCTCCCGTGGATCCGGCCGACACCGGCAGGTCGTGGCAGCCGGACCAGGTTACTGCTTCTCTCCCTGATACGCCTGAGGCCGCCACCTCGCCGGATGTCGCGGACACGCCAGAAATGCTGTCGGTTGCGGTGAGAACGGCCCCTCAGGGCCGGATCCGCATCCGCGAGTCGAGCAATGACCGTGCTCAGGTGGCCTATCTGCCTGGCGAGTCGCACAGCCACAACACGGCCGAAGTGTCGGCCCTGGACACCGGCACGCCCACCGCTGAGGTCCCCGTGACACAGGCTGCTTCCGCCCCGGATTCCGGACCGTTCCGGCCGGAAACAGCAGTCACCCTACGGCCCGCTGCTCCGGAGCCCGTCGCGAACGAACCCGCCTCGCCCGCGCTTGAGGACGCGAGCGAGAAGGGCACTCCGTCTGCGGATGCGGTTGTCGAGGAGGAGCATCGCCCCGCACCAGCACGTCCGGCATCTGTTGCCGCCGGAGAGTCTGAAGGTTCTTACCAGATTCTGGCAGAGCATACTGATCCCATTCAGTTGCGGACCGTCCGGGAGGAGCGCTCCGAGCGCCCTGCCTCATCTGGCGCTGAAGTGAAGGCGTCGGAGGCTCACGCCGCTGCGGATGCCCTCCGGAACCTCCGCGAGGTTCCCGGGACGGCCCGGACTGTTTCGCCGGAGTCTCCGGCGCCGGAAGCCGTGGACCCGCCCCGCCTGATGGATCAGGTGATACGGGCTGTGGAACTCACCCGCCGGGGACCGGCCACGGATCTGACGGTGCAGCTCGATCCGCCCGAGCTGGGAGTGCTAAGGGTGAAGGTTACGCTGTCGGAAGGGGCCATCACGGCGCACGTCCGGGCGGACTCTCCCGATGTGCACCGCCTGCTTCTGACCGGGCAATCCGAACTCAGGGATGCGCTGCAGCAGGCAGGGCTCCGGGTGGATGAGATCCGCGTGCCGCAGTTCGGCTCCGGGTTCGCCGATCCCGGCCGGCAGAGTCAATCCCGGCAGGAGCATGCCCGGCCCCGGCGTACCACCTCCGCTCCATCTCTAGACGGAGTGCGCTCCGCTGCGGCATTCGCCGGCATCAGCTGGCTTGCACGCACCGATTCCCGGGCGCTGGTGGACCGCTTCGCATAGGTTGCACGGGTGTCAGGAAGGAGAGTCTGAAACGCAATGCCCGCATATGTTTCGTCGGCCACCACAGCCGCATCTTCAGGATCCACATCTTCGATCGTCAAGGATCGCATCTCCAGCGACAAGGAGACGTTTCTGAAGCTGCTCATCACGCAGCTGCGCAACCAGGATCCGCTGGATCCGGTGCAGGACAAGGAGTTCATCGCGCAGCTGGCGCAGTTCAGCAGCCTTGAGACGCTCCAGTCCATAGACGCCAAACTGGGAGCCTCCAATGACGGAGCAAGGCTGCAGCAGGCGGCGGCGCTGCTGGGCCGGCAGGTCACTGTGGCGGACCCGGATGCAGGCGATCTTGTTCAAGGCAGGGTCACGTCGGTTCGCCTTGCGTCAGGCGGTGAGCTCCTGGTCACCGTCAACGGGAAGGATTACCCGGTGCTCTGGCTGGCTGCCGTGAGCGAATAGAGTTCCATCCCGTAAGCACCGGACCTGTCCGCGCGCCTTTCCTCTTGCCTCATCGCGCCCCGGAAGGCCCTCGCCGGCCCTCCGGGGCGCAGTGAATGGCCTGGCCGCCGGCGATGAGAGACGTGCTAAGGAATGAAGAGATGCGCGCGGCGCGGCCGGCACGTGGTATAATAAGCGCAAACTCACAAGGGAGGTGGAGTTGCAGTGAACCTGCAGGAGCAGATCCTTCTGGGTTACCTCAAGAGGTACTGTCCCCGGATGTACCGCCAGATGAAGGCGGACGGGAGCCTGAACGAGTATGTCGCCACACAGGTCCGCCTGGCAGACGAGCAGATGGAGGCGTTGCTGAGCCAG
>CALCJH010000161.1 GCA_937967775.1 uncultured bacterium
GTGTTCGTGGACCCGCCCATCGCCATATCCAGAGCCAGAGCGTTGTCGATGGATTCGGGCGTCACGATGTCGCGCGGCTTGATGTCCTTCTCCACCAGAGTCAGGATCTGCCGGGCCGCCGCCCGGGCCAGGTCCATCCGCCGCGGATCCACCGCCAGCACTGTCCCGTTCCCCGGCAGCGCCATCCCCAGCGCCTCGCACAGGCAGTTCATGGAGTTCGCCGTGAACATCCCGCTGCACGAGCCGCAGGTGGGGCAGCCGTAGTCTTCCAGCTCCTTGAGCTCCTCGTCCGTGATCTTGCCGGCTATGCGCGCGCCCACGCCCTCGAAGACCGAAATCAGGTCCACCGTCTTGCCGGACGGCGTCTTGCCGGCCTTCATCGGCCCGCCGCTGATGAAGATGGTGGGGACGTTCAGGCGCATTGCCGCCATCAGCATCCCTGGCACGATCTTGTCGCAGTTCGGGATGCAGATCATGCCGTCGAACCAGTGCGCGTTGATCATCGTCTCCACGCAGTCGGCAATCAGCTCCCGCGAGGCCAGCGAGTAGCGCATCCCGATGTGCCCCATCGCAATCCCGTCGTCCACGCCAATGGTGTTGAACAGGAAAGGCACTCCACCCGCCTCGCGCACCGCCTCCTTTACGGCGTTCCCGAACTCCTGCAGGTGCACGTGTCCCGGAACGATGTCCACGTGGGAGTTGGCGATGGCGATGAACGGCTTGTCGAAGTCGGCGTCGGTGACGCCGGTCGCCTTCAGAAGGCTGCGATGCGGGGCGCGGTCCAGTCCCCTCTTGATTCTGTCGCTTCTCATGACGGTCTTAGTCTGTCCCCTTGAGGAAGTTGCGGCCGGCAAGGGAGAGTCCGGCATATTGTCGGGTGCCAAAGTTTGTCCCTCCTGATCGGTTCTGCGGACAGTCCGGCCGAGACTGGAGGGCAGGGCACCTCGTCCCGGCGCATTCTAACCTGATTGACGGGTCGGTCGCTTCCCCATCGTTCAAATGCCTCCCCGGCCGGAGCGGCAACCAATGCACCGGGGCTATGCCCGGCCGGGACAAACGGCACGTCTTTATCGGGGCTTAGCGGCCTTCTTTAGACAAAAGGTGCTTTTCGGCCGGAGGCTCATAGTGCTGCCAGGCTGTGCCGGCCACGCCGATCTCTTCGTCGGTCAGGTAGCACGCGGGGTCCGGAGCCAGCCAGTCTCCCCAGTAGCGCTCGGCACGCACTCTCAGGTTGCCGTTGCACATCTTTAGAAACCGGCACCCTCCGCAGCGGCCTTTCAGCCGCGATGACCGGTCCTTCAGGATCTCCATCACAGGGTCGGAACGGTCTTCCCAGATCTCTGCAAAGCGGCGCTCCCGGACGTTGCCGAAAGAGTAGTGCCAGCTGAACTGATCCGCGTGCACCTCGCCTACGTTGTCCACACAGGCGATGGCGATGCCGGACTGATTTCCCCCGTTCCACTCCAGCATCTTTTTCACAGCGTCCGCCCGCTCCGGTTCGTCTTGCAGAACGCGCATCCACGCGTAGGCGTTGTCGGCGTGGTTGTCCACGGTCAGGATGTCCTTCTCGACTCCTCGCCGGTGCAGATCTACCGCGGCCGAGAAGATGGCATCCACCACCCGCCGCGTCTCCGGCGGGTCCAGATCGGTGCGCTGCATCCTGTCCCCCCGTCCCGCGTATGCCAGGTGATAGACGCAGAGCCGGGGGATGTCCTGTTCCTCCAGAAGGCGGAAGATAGCGGGAAGCTGCTCCACGTTCAAGCGGTGTACGGTAAAACGGAGTCCGGTGCGCACCCCCTCTGCCTGACAGTTGCGGATGCCTCGTATCGCCTCCTGAAAAGAGCCCTTCCTGCCCCGGATCCGGTCGTGCGTCTCGCCCGCGCCGTCAATGCTGACTCCCACATAGCTGAAGCCCGCCTCCCGGATACGCCGAGCCTCCTCCGGGCCGATCAACGTTCCGTTCGTGGAAAGCACGGTCCGCAGCCCCGTCTGCCGGGCATAAGCTGCCAACTCCCAGAGATCCTGCCGGAGCAGCGGCTCGCCTCCGGAGAATAGCAGGGTAGGGACGCCGTAATCTGCAAGGTCGTCAATAAGCCGCCTTCCCTCCCGCGTGGACAGTTCACCAGCGTACTCTTGGTCGCAGGAGTCCGAGTAGCAGTGCACACACCGGAGGTTGCATCGCCGGGTGATGTTCCAGACCACGATCGGCTTCTTGTCGGCGGAATAGTGCAGCAGATGCGCGGGCAGGCGGGATGTATCGCGGCCGTAGCGCAGGGCATCGCCGGGGGTTGCTGTCCCGCAGAGCACTTTCGTCACACCCAGCATCGAGAAGCCTCCGTGAGCGCCGGTCGGGTCAGACCGGCTGGTAAAGCGTGTTGCGGCGGCGAGGCTGATAGCCCGCGTCGCGGATCAGCCGCTCGATCTCTTCGATCGTCATCCGGTAGGTGGTGCCCGCCGCGCTGACTACATTTTCCTCCAGCATCGTACTCCCGAAGTCGTTCACACCGTATGACAGAGAGATCTGCCCGATCTTCGGCCCCTGCGTCACCCAGCTCGCCTGGATGTTCGGGATGTTATCCAGGAAGATGCGCGCCGTGGCGATCGTGCGCAGATAATCCACAGCGCCGGTCTTGCGCACGGAGACCTCCCGGGCCAGCTCTGTGCCGTCGGGCTGGAAGTTCCACGCGATGAACGCCGTGAAGCCCCCTGTCTCATCCTGCAGCTCGCGGATGCGGCGCAGGTGTTCCACACGGTCTTCCAGGCTTTCCACGCTTCCATACATCATCGTGGCGCTGGTGCGCATTCCTATAGAATGAGCGTCGCGCATGACGCCTATCCACTCATTCGCTGTGTCTTTTCGGAAGGCGATCTGCCGTCGCACCTCGTCCACCAGAATCTCTCCTCCCGCGCCGGGCAGGGTGTCCATTCCTGCCTCCCGCAGGCGCAGGAGGGTGTCCCGCACACTCAGCCGACTCATATTGGCCAGATACAGAATCTCCGCCGGGCTGAGCGCGTGGAGATGCGTGCCCGGAAAGCGGCGTTTGATCTCCCGGAACAGCCGCTCGAAGTAGTCCAGCTTAAGGGTGGAGTTGAGTCCGCCCTGCAGCAGGATCTCGATGCCGCCGACGTCCACCATCTCTTGAATCTTCCGGAAGATCTCCTCGTCTGGCAGCACGTATCCTTCGGGGTCTCCCGGCGGCCGGTAGAATGCGCAGAATTTGCACCGCACCCAGCAGACATTGGTGTAGTTGATGTTGCGACCCACGATGTAGGTGACAACCGGCTCCGGATGCAGCCTCCTGCGCACCTGGTCGGCCATCCGGGAGAGTTCGCCCAGGTCCGGGCACTCCAGGAGGCGGAGCGCGTCCTCGCAGGTGATGCGCTCCCCGCCGTCCACCTTCGCGGCAATGTCGCTCACATCGGCAGCACGGCCGTGCAGAAGGGTGGCACCTGTCATGCCAGCGCCTCCGCCATATGTCCCACCGGCCGGTAGAACGAGTCTCGTTCCACCGGGTCCCGTCCGGCCTCGCGGATGAGCGCCAGCAGCTCCTCGTGCGTCAGCTCCTGGTGTGTGGCGTGGATCTCCTCCCGCGTGATCTCGTATTCCAGGATAGTGCCGTCAATGTCGTCCGCGCCGTACCAGAGGGCCGTCTGAGCCACCTGAGGACCCACCATCACCCAGAAGCTCTTGATGTGCGGGAAGTTGTCCAGCATCAGTCGTGCGACGGCGATCATCCTCAGATCCAGCATCCCCGTGGTGTGGGGTAGTCCATCCAGCTCCGTCCGTTCAGAATGGAAGGCAAGGGGGATG
>CALCJH010000162.1 GCA_937967775.1 uncultured bacterium
CGCTGGCGGGCCAGGCTGTTCGCCGGGCGCGGGACGGTGGCCGACCTGACATGCGCCATCGGCGGCGATGCCATCGCTCTGGCCGGCGTGAGCCAGGTACTGGCATCGGATGTCTCTGCCGCCCGCTGCGAGATGACCCGCGCGAACGCGCGGGTTTACGGGGTGGCGGCGCGGGTGACGGTCCGCGCCGCCCCGGCCGAAGAGTTTCCTCCTGCTGACGCCTACTTCCTGGACCCATCGCGCCGCGCGTCCGGCAGGCGCAGCCGGCATCTGGACGACCTGTCGCCCTCGTTGAGGATCCTGCCGGAGCTCTTCCGGGTGACGCGGGATGTGGCCGTCAAGCTCTCGCCGGCCACGCCAGACGCCGAGCTGGTATCGCTTTCTTGCGCCCTGGAGTTCGTCTCGGAAGAGGGCGTGTGCAAAGAGGCGGTGGCGTGGTTCGGGTCTCTTGCGCCGCACGGACGGTGGGCGTCGGTGCTTCCGGAGGGCCATGTGCTGGCCGCATCGCCGGGCACGGCTGAGCCACCTGTTTCGAACCCTCTGGGATATCTTCTGGAGCCGGATCCGGCCGTTGTGCGCGCCGGACTCATCGCGGAAGTCTGTCAGCAGACGGGCGCGGCTGTGATGGATCCCCGCGTGGCTTATCTGACCGCCTCTCATCCGGTGACTTCCCCATTCGTCCGGAGCTACCGCATTCTGTCGAGCCTGCCGTTTTCGGAGAAGGCACTTCGCGCGGAGCTCCGCAACCTGGGGATCGGGAGCGTGGAGGTGAAGAAACGCGCTTCCGCCGTGGACGCGGACCGGCTGCGCCTGCGCCTGGAGAGCGATCTTCCCGGCGGTGGAACGGTAATCGTGACGAGAATCAGCAACCGCCCCTGGGCGTTCATCTGCTCAAGAGACTGATACCGCCGGACAGTAAGCCAGGGAAAGTGACCCGCTGCGGTGGTCGCACCCTCAAAATACGGCGCGCATAGTGCGCTGGAAGACTGAGCGCCGCTAAAGAACGCGGCAAACGGAGGTCTTGTATGAACAACGCCTGCATCGCCTGTGTTGGGATCATCCTTGCCTGCACGGGGACTTATCCGCCTGCCCTCGCCGCAGCCGAGGGAAACCCTGCGCCCCGGCCCGGCTACATCAACCACCTCCCACCGGAGTCCTCCGAGGTCCGCAAAGCCCGCCACGCCAGGATCGCCGAACTGCGCGTGCGGGTCATGCTGCTGGTTCACCGCGGAGCGAGCAAACTGGCTCCCGAGAACACCCTGGAAGCCTATGCGGCGGCGCTGGACGGCGGCGCGGACGGCATCGAGATAGACATCCGGCGCAGCAAAGATGGAGTGCTCTACATCCATCACGATGACGTGCTGGGGCGCATCTTTGATGGAACAGGGCCAGTCCGGGACAAGACCTACTACGATCTTCTGGGCTGCCGGTTAAAGACCCCGTTCGGTCCCGCCACGGTGCGGACGCGCATCCCCACGCTGGCCGCCGTCCTGACGCTGGCGCGCCAGCGATGCGCGCTGCTGCATCTGGACGTCAAGGAGCCGGGCCTGGACGAGGATATCGCACGGATGCTGGAGGAAGCGGATATGTGGGATCACGTCGTCCACATCACGCCTTCTCCCAACAGCCAGAAGCTGGAATCCGACCGGCGCCTGAAGCTGGAAGCCTACAAAGGCTGGTTCCACGAGGCAGGAGCCACGCCCGAAAGCCGGGCCGCCTTTATGGCACGGCCGGAGAAGCTGATCTTCATCGGCGAAGATCCGGCTCCGGCGGTGGAGTTCCTGGGACGGAAAGCGGCGGTAAAACCGCTTCCCCTACCGCCGGCTCTTCGGGCGGACTGGTTGCCAGAAGGCCCACTCAAGGCCAAAGGAGAACACTGAAAGCGTTCAGACCCGGGCGCACAGCCGTTCGCAGCACTCTCGCACGGAGCGAAGCGTCCGCTCGAAGCGCTCCCGGTTGGGCTGGAGTCCGAGGGGCATACTGGTGCGCTCCCAGAGCTCGCAGTAGCGCTCGATGAGCCCTGGCAGGAACGCCTCCAGGCGGCGGAGGGTATCGCCGAGCCTGGCGCGTGCTACCGTCCCTTCAAGCGACAGCAGATGCCGCGCTTCGACCAGATCGGCAAGCGCCTCATACTGCTCCAGAGCGAAATCCAGATAGTCCAGATGCTCGGTGTTGGCTGACGCAGTGATCCGGGCCTGGATCAGGCTGTCGCGGGCCGCGAACAGATCGTGCCGGAAGGTGGCGAGCCGCTGCTCCGCCTCCGCGGGCGGAATGATCTGGGCCGCCTGGCTCCTTACCGACGCCATCGCACGGCCCAGCCGGTGCGCCACCAGGGGGCCAAAGAAGAGATTCAGACCGGGAGGGCGAAGGCCGGACCACGCCCAGGGGAAATAGTCCTGAAGCTGTCCCAGGAACCGGATGACATCGGACACCCGTCCGGCGCCGGGTCCGTAGAACGACTCCACCACAGGTTGCGCGGCGTTCTCCCAGGTGCGACCGGGCGACGACCAGCTCCACTCCGCAAAGAAGGCCGCCGCAGGCCAGTTATATTGGAAGAAGCTGTTCTCGCCGGGGGAGTTCCAGTCGGAGTGGATGACACCTAGCGCCCCCGTGCGTTCCGCGTACTGGATGAAGCTCTGAACGTTGCGCGCCGCCTCGCCGACCGCCGGAAAGAGGCGCTCATAAGCAGCGTTCGATGTCCACAAGTGCAGGTCGAAACCCATCTCACGGGCGGCCTCCCCGAAGGAGAATCCCTGCACCTCGCCATAATGCCAGGACACGAGCACCACGTCCCGGGGCACCTGCCTCAACGCCTCCATACCGAAGTTGTCCGTGCCGAAGGCCGAATGGAACCCCGGCTCGAAGGCGTCGGCGGCGAGTGCCATCCGCTTGCCGTGGCCGCCCAGAATGTCACGGATCAGCTTGACGTGGCGCAGATACAGGTTTTCCCGGCCAACATCTGCTGCGGCGGATGCACTCCGGCCTTCGCCGATCGCAAGCGCCTCGTCTCCGCCCACGTAATGGGTTGCCGCCGGGAACACCCTGCAAAGGTCGCCGTAGAGATCCTCCAACAGCGCATACGCCTCCGGGTGCGTCACGTTGAGCATCGCGGCAAGCGGGGGGCTGTCGCCCTCCCGGAGATGCGACAGCGACGGGGCTCTGAGGGTATTGCCCATATGGGCCGGAGAATCGTAGCAGGGAACGATCTCGACGTGGTGTTCCCTCGCGAAGGATACCAGCTCTTCTACATCTGCCGGGGTGATCCTGTCGCGCCTCTCGCCGATCTCCGGGTGGGAAGGGAAAAGGAAAGCGTCCTCCAGATAGAGCACCAGTGTGTTCAGCTTGTAGTGCGCCATACGGCGTATCAGCTGCCGGAATGCCTCCGGCCGGTAGACCTCGCCGGAGGACAGGTCTACGGAGAGTCCCCGCTGCCGGATGGCGGGATAATCCCGGATGACGGCGCAAGGGATGCGTCCGGATTCGGCGGAGGATGCGGCCAGCTGCGCCAGGGTCTGCAGGCCGTAATACACCCCGGCGGGCGATATGGCCGCCACCAGGATGCGCCGTGGTGTCACGCAGAGAACATAGCCATCGGTCCCCTGCGAAGGAAGGATCTCCAGCCCCTCCTCACGCATGGCTTTCAGGAGGAGCCAGTTCCGGCACGGGTCGCCGGCCAGCACCTGCCTACGCCCCAGGATCTGCGGCTCTTCCCGGGTTGCAAGGATCTCGGGCGGGACGATTCCCCGCTTCCGCAGATGCTCCACAACGGTCTGTACGGCCAGATGGTCGGCCGTGTTTCCCGGCTCGATGGCCAGGATGATTCCCTCGGTCCACTCAAAACTGCCCCGCGTCAGACGCATCTCCTGCGGACGCGGGACCAGCCGGTTCAATGCTTCATGTGGCATATCCGGATCCGGTCCTGAAAACTCCCTCCTGGAGCATTATTGGCATCGGGCGCCCGGAACATTTAGCCGCCGGTTGAAGCGGAGGCAGATGAATCTGTCCCGCGGGTGGTATCATCAAATGGGACGGGAAAACCCGGATGATGCTCTAGATTCAGAGAGGTTTCAGAGGACGATGCCGATATACGAGTTCGCC
>CALCJH010000163.1 GCA_937967775.1 uncultured bacterium
GACCAAATCAGATATGGACAGCATCGTGGAGGCGGTGGCGAAGGTGCAGAAGTATCACGGAGAGTTGGTGGACCGGTGAAGCTGGCCCGGTTCAGGAGAGACGGGGGACCTCCCGCGATCGGCTGTGTGTTGCAGGATCGGGTGGTGGATCTGACGGAACTGGTGCCGTTGCTCGCCCGGCGTCTGGGAATGCCCGCTCCCTCAGAGGCTTCTTCTGTCTGCGCCTGGATCGAGGCAGGCTGGCTGGATCCGCCCGCCGCCCTGGCCATAGAGCGTCTGGCCGGAGAACTGCGGCTCGGGATGGCCTGCCCGGCTTTGGACGAAGTGGACGTTCTGCCACCGGTGGACCGGCCGCGGCAGGTTCTGGCCGTCGGCCGCAATTTCGCCTCCCACGCTCGCGAGGGAGGCCACGATGCGCCGGAGGAGCCGATCATCTTCGCCAAGGCCGTCTCCAGCCTGATCGGACACGGACACGAGGTGCGTTGCCCGGAGTCCGTCGGGCGGGTGGATCACGAAGCCGAAGTGGCGATCGTCCTGGGACGGGGCGGACGCGATATCCCTGTGGGGCGTGCGAGGGAGTTCATCGCAGGCTACACCTGCTTCAACGACCTGACCGCGCGTGATATTCAGCGTCAGGACGCCGGCCGCGGACATCCCTGGCTCCGCTCCAAGGGGATGGACACCTTCGGGCCGATCGGACCGTGGCTGGTCACCGCCGATGAGATGCCGTGGCCGCTGGCCGGGCGGATCGAATGCCGGGTGAACGGCGATCTGCGCCAGCAGGGCGATGCCAGGGACATGCTCTTTCCGCCGGACAGGATCATCGCGTTCATCTCATGCTATATCACGCTGTCTCCCGGAGACGTCATCGCGCTGGGGACCCCCGACGGCGTCGGACCTGTGGCCCCGGGGGATGTGGTGGAGGTGTTTGTGGAGGGTGTCGGGCTGTTGCGCAACCTCGTGGCGCGGACGGAAGGATGACTGCGGCGGTGGCGGAAGGATCATTCAGGGCGGTGGCGAGGGTGGACCTTGGTTCACTGCGCCACAACCTCCGCGAAGCGCGCCGTCTTGCCGGGCCCGGGGTGCAGATATGGCCCGCCGTGAAGGCCGACGCCTACGGCCACGGTCTGGTTCCGGTGGCGCGAGCGCTACAGGAAGAAGGCGTGGAAGGTTTCTGTGTGGCCACTGTGGAGGAGGCCGCGCAGCTAGCTTCAGCCTGTCAGGATACCCGCCGTCTTGTGCTCGGGGCGCTGCTACCGGATGAGATTGCCGTCCTCCTGGAGACCTCATCGGAGACCGTCGTCTGCGATCTCGCGTTCGCTTCGGATCTTTCCCGGGCGGCCGCTTCTGCCGGGAGGGTGGTGGATGTTCACCTGAAAGTGGATACGGGCATGGGGCGGCTGGGAGTGCGCCCGGCTCAGGCGGTGGAGACAGCCCTTGCTCTGGACGGGCTGCCGGGGATACGGCTCCGGGGCATCATGACTCACTACCCGTGCTCGGACGAGGAGGATCTCTCTTTCTCCCGCGAACAAACCGCGCGCTTCTCCCGGATATGTGATGATGTTATCCGGGCGATCGGCCGTCCGCTGCTCCGGCATGCGGCAAACAGCGGAGCCATCCTCGGGTTGCCGGAGGGCCGTTTCGATGCGGTGCGGCCTGGGATCATGCTCTACGGCAGCTATCCCGGGCCGGAAGCGGAACCCTCGGCGCAGCTTCGGCCTGTGATGACGCTGGCGGCGCGCGTTGTTTTCCTGAAAGACGTTCCTGAGGGTTCCACCGTCAGCTACGGCAGGACCTGGCTGGCCCGGCGACCTTCGCGGATCGCCACCGTCAGCATCGGCTACGGGGACGGACTGTCCCGGCGGCTCTCCAATAACGGTTTCGCGCTGGTGCGGGGGATGGAGGCGCCCATCGCCGGGCGTGTGTGTATGGATATGACTATGCTGGACGTGACGGACATTCCCGGCGTCTGCGTGGGGGAGGAGGCGGTCTTCTGGGGCGTCCAGGGAGAGTCTGTGCTGCGGTGCGATGAGCTGGCCTGGCGGCTGGGCACCATTCCCTACGAACTGACGTGTCAGGTCACGGCGCGCGTGCCCCGGGTGCACGTGCAGTGAGCGCATCCATCCGTCTGCAGGATCTGGACTGGGTGGATCCGGTGCGGGCGTTCTGGGCCGTGCGTCACCGGGAAGGGGTGGCCTTCCTGGATTCCGCTTTGCGGGGGCACACCGCATCGCGCTGGACTTATCTGGCACTGGACCCCGCGGAGACGCTTGAAATCCGCCGGGAAGCAACGGTTTCGCGGCGCAGGGGTGAGAGCTCCTGGCGGGTGGAGCCGGACTGGCGCGAGGCACTCAGGCGGCGGTTGCCTGCAGCGTCTCCGGGCGCTCCACGCAACATCCCTCCCTTTGCCGGCGGGTGGATCGGTTGGCTGGGTTACGAGCTGGCCCCGGAGTTCGACCGCATTCCGGTGAGCGCGGAACCGCTGCCCGGAACGCCGCTGGCCTTCTTTGCCTTTTATGACACCCTGGATGCCTTCGACCTGATGGAGCGGCGCCGGTGGCGGGTGAGCTTCGGAGACGGCGAGATTGACCTGCCAGAGATGGAAGGTGCGGAGGCGACGCCTGCTCCCTGGCCTGCTCCGGCCGGGCGGGTGACGGACTGCCTCCCCCCGGAGCGTTTTGTGGACGCTGTGGAAGAGGCAAAGGAGCGGATCCGCGCCGGCGAGATCTATCAGGTCAACCTGTCCCGTCAGTTCCGTTTGGACCCGGCTCCGGACCCGGCCTCCACGTTGATACGCTTGCGGGAGAACTCTCCCGCCCCTTACGCCGGGTTTCTGTCGTCGTCCGCCGGGACGCTTGTCAGCAGCAGCCCGGAGCTTTTTCTGGGATACGATCCCATCGCCCGCAGAGCCGTTTCGCGTCCCATCAAAGGGACACGTCCGCGCGGATCTTCGCATGTGGAGGATGTGCGGCTGGCCAGGGAGCTGGCTTCCAGTCCCAAGGACCGGGCGGAGAACGTCATGATCGTCGATCTGGTACGGCACGACTTAGGGAAGGTCTGCCAGGCAGGCTCCGTGTGCGTGAGCGAGTTGTGCCGGACGGAGATCCATCCCACCGTGTTCCATCTGGTCTCTACAGTGGAGGGTATCCTGCGCCCCGGCCTGGATGCGCTGGACGCGCTGGATGCCCTGTTCCCAGGCGGCTCCATCACAGGAGCTCCCAAGATCCGCTCCTGTCACGTGATCCGTGAGCTTGAGCCTGTTCCCCGCGGACCGTATACGGGTGCGCTGGGCTATCTTTCGGTCACAGGTCACTGTGCGCTGGCCATGGCCATCCGGGTGGTCTGGTTTTGCGAAGGGACAGCCGTCTTCAGCGCCGGAGGCGGCATCGTTGCGGATTCGGATCCGGAGGCGGAGCTGAGGGAAACGGAGGCCAAAGCGGCCGCGATGAAACGGGCGCTGGGGATTTCCGATGCTTGACGGGCTTTCGCAAACGCTGATCTGGCTGGACGGGGAGTGGCGCCCGGCGGGCGCCGGTCTGGTGTCGCCTCTGGACCGCTGTTACCTTTATGGTGACGGTGTCTTCGAGACGTTCCGAAGCCGGTCCGGGCAGTTCTTCCGGCTGGAGCGGCACGTGGCCCGGATGCGTGGGGGGCTGGAGCTTCTGGGTATCGAGTTCGTTCCGGAAGAGGAGGGCATCCGCGCCGCTGCCGCCAGGGCCTTCGAGCTGCTCGGCTGCCAGGACGTGGTTTTCCGCCTGACCGTCTCACGGGGGACAGGCTGGCGGGGCCTTCAGACGGCGGGCAGTCCGCAGATGACCATCCTGGCAATGCCATTCGAGTCCTCGTCCCGGGAGCCGCCGCTGACGGCCTGTCTGACATCCGTCACGCGCGATGAGACCTCCCCTCTCTCCACCGTCAAGACGTGCAACTATCTTCCCTCCGTTCTGGCGCTCCAGGAAGCTCAGAGGCGCGGCTGTCGCGAAGCCGTGATGCTCTGCAGGGCCGGGTGGGTGTCGGAATGCTCCACCAGTAACCTGTTCTGGGTCAGCGGTGGGGAGTTGTACACACCTTCGCTGCGGTGCGGGGCGTTGCCGGGAGTCATGCGTTCTGCGGTGGTGGATGCGGCCGTGCGGGAAGGTATCACGGCCATCGAAGGGGAATTCCTCCCCCGGGCGCTCGCAGAGGCGGAGAGCGCTCTTGTCTCCAGCAGTGTACGGGGTCTGCATCCGCTGGGAGAGTTTGAAGGAAAACCGTTTGCGCCGGAGGATGCGGCCGGTGTTGCGCCCCGTCTGCGGGCTGCCCTGGAGCGCCTTGTCCGGGAAGAGTCCCGCTGACCGCCGCAGGCTATGCGGACCGGCGGAGGCGAGGTTCGGAGGAGATCGTCTTGAAAGTCTTCATTCTGGTGGATATGGAAGGGATCTCGGGTGTCTGCCTGGAGGAGCATACCTCCGCGGGAACCCCTCAGTATGAGCAGGCGCGCCGCTGGATGACCGCGGATGTGAACGCCGCCGTGCAGGGAGCGCTGGACGCGGGCGCTTCCGAAGTGGTGGTGCTGGACGGGCACGGCGCAAACTCGCTCTATAACCTGGTGTACGAGGAACTTCACGAGGGAGCGGAATACATCCTTGGATCGCCCCGCGGCTGGTATCTTACCGGGCTGGACTCCAGCTTCCACTGCATGCTGATGGTGGGGATGCACGCAATGGCGGGGACGCCGCGGGCGGTGCTGGAGCACACCTGGTCAACGGCGCGCTGGCACCGTTGCCGCCTGAACGGGCGGGAGACCGGTGAGATCGGCCTGATGGCCGCTTTTGCGGGGTCCCTTGGCGTGCCGGTCACTCTGGTCACGGGCGATCAGGCAGCCTGCGACGAGGCTCGCCAGTTCCTGGGCGATAAGGTAGCGCTGGCGTGTGTGAAGCAGGGGCTGGGACGCTACAGCGCGAAAATGCTGCCTCCGCGACACGCTCGGGCAGAGATCCGCGCCCAGGCCAGTCAGGCTGTCGCCCTGGCCGATGCCGCCACCCCTTTCAAGGTGGAGACTCCTGTTTCAATCGAAGTGGACTACATCCGCAACTCGCACACGGATGCCATTCCCACCGGGCCTGGCGTGGAGCTTATCGGCCCTCGAACCATCCGCTACACGGCTCCTACGGTGCCGGAGGCCTGCTACCTGATCCGCTAAAACCCGGTCAGGAGCAGAGTGAATGCGGAGGCCCGGCGGACAGGAATCCGCCGGGCCTCCCGCTTCTTGGCAGAATGTTACTGGAGATCAGGGGGTAGTTCCTGTGGCTCTCACCGCCGCCTGGTAGAGGTCGCTCATCCCCATCCGCTGTGTCCCCACGATGGAGGCGTTCGTGATGGCTGCCGTTGCGATCGTAGCTCCCTCAATGGCTCTCAGCTTAGCGACCGCTTCGGCGCTGTAAGGCCAAACGTTCAGGGCGATGGTCTGCTCATACTGAGTGCGGGCCTGCTGGAACTGTCCCGCCTCGCTGAACAGTTTGCCCAGGGTCAGCTTCTCGCGAGCCAGCTCCCGGAGCGCGTTCTTGGTGTCGTACTTCGCTCCCTCGATGACCCGCCAGGCGGCCCGAGCCTTGATCTTGTCGCCATTGTCCCGGGCTTCCTGATGCACCGCCGACCACTGGTTCATTTTCTGCACCAGGCGGCTCAGCCGGTCACGTGTCGTGGTGACCTTGAGAGACTGGTGAGCGACACGCGCGGCCATCCATACGGAGTAGTTGTCCACCAGCGGCAATCCCTGCAGCGCCCGGGTGTCGGCGTCGGCAATGGGGTCGCGGCC
>CALCJH010000164.1 GCA_937967775.1 uncultured bacterium
GGCCCGCCGATCCAGAGAAGTCCGCGTCCGAACTCGCGCCGGGCCCGTGCGTCGCAGGCGGCGCGCTCGTCGGCTGTCAGTTGCAGCGTGCCTCGTACGAACACCGGAAGGCAGGCGTGTCCTCCCCGGGATTCCGGCAGACGCACCTCCGCCCTGAGGGACGCCGGAATCTGGCGGTACACCTCTGCCGCTATTTCCTGCAGCCTCTCAGCGGGAGGAATGCCCGCATCTCCAACCACGATCAGTGGTGCGGCCCGCGGAGATCCTTCCGCTCCGGACGCCTCCGCCATCGCCAACGCCACCGCCGCCACATCCGCGGCTGGCAGGCTCACTTCAGCGGGGATCCTGATGAGCAGCGCATCAATCCCGGCCCGCAGAGCATCCCGCATCTGCTGCCTGTGCCAGGCGACGCTCAAGCCCGAAGTCCACGGCCCCTTTCCCCCGAACGGCTTGCTGACCAGGCTGGATGCGGGCCGCGTCCCGAGCGGGTCCGGTTCATACTCCGCAAACACCAGGGACTCCACCGGAATGTCCCGGAACACACGCACCGCCTGCGCAAGCGGTGGCTTCTCCACCTCCAGCACGCCCTTTTCCGGATATTCTCCGGGCGAAATCCGTCCGTCCACCACTGGCGGCCGGATAGCCACCCGGTTCGCCAGCACGCGTCCCTCGCTTCGCGCAAGAAGCGGCTGCACCGGCCCCCGCAACCAGAGTTCCAGCCACAGGGAAGGGTCATCCAGATTTCCGGCCCGGGCGGCTTCGGGCGAGAGGCTCACAAACCCTCGATGCTCGCCGGCCAGCCAGATGGCGGCATTGAAGCGGAGTGCCGTGCCGACGTCCGCCTCGATTCCTAGCTCCTTCCACGGAATGGCCAGCTCGACGCTGTAGCCCACATCGTCGTCCTGGTCATCGTTCAGACTGCCGTTGCGCTGCACAGAGTATTTGAACGTGGTGATGGGCACCAGCTTCCAGGCGCCGTTCTCGCCTCTCGCGAACTCCGCCCCTCCCGCGGCGCTGACCACCATCCGGAAGGCGTTCTCATCCAGACCGGAAGGGTCCGCGCGGTCGGTGTGAAAGTAGACAGCCACTGCGTCATCGCCCTCCGCCACTGGGGCGTTGGGGGCGCGGGACGTGCCCTGAATGTCCGGGTCGTTGACGTCAAATGCTGCGTAGAAGAAAGTGGAATCCCAAGTGGTGAAGATGCGGACCCTGTCGGTCCGCGCGCGCCCGAGCGCGGGGAGAGCCGCCGCCAGCAGGGCGATCGCCCACAGGGCGGCGACGAGATGCTTCCTTTGCTTCATTCCGGCCCCATCATCCCACGGCCACAGCCCGTGGAAGCGACTTCACAAAGTCGGCGATCCGGCTGGCGGCCTCTTCGATCCGGTCAATGGCGGTGGCGTAAGATGCTCGTACGTAGCCTTCTCCGCATTCGCCGAATGCGCTTCCCGGCACCACCACCACCCGCTTTTCATACAGCAGCCGCTCCGCGAACTCCTCGGAGCTTAGCCCGAAATCTTTGACGGATGGAAACGCGTAAAAGGCGCCCCCCGGATCCATACACGGCATCCCGCAGTCGTTGAAGCGCTTGACGATCAGCCGGCGCCGACGGTTGTACTCGTCCCGCATCTCCCGGACACTGTCCTCCCCGTAGCGCAGAGCCTCAATGGCGGCCTTCTGAGCGGTGATGGGAGCGCACAGGGTCACATACTGGTGGATCTTCATCATCGCTTCGATGACGTCCGGCGGTCCGGCCGCATAGCCGATGCGCAGACCTGTCATCGCATACGATTTGCTGAATCCCCCCAGAAGGATTGTGCGGTCATAGGCTCCGTCCAGAGCCGCCACGCAGACGTGCGGGGCACGGTAGACCAGCCGGTCGTAGATCTCATCCGAGACCACGAAGATATCCGCCTCCCGGGCGATGTCCACGATCTTCTGCAATGTCTCCCGGTCCGCCACCGCCCCGGTGGGGTTTGACGGGAACGCCACCAGCACTGCCTTTGTCCGCGGGGTGATGGCCGCGCGGAACTGCTCCGGAGTGGGGACGAAGCCCTGGTCCACTGTGGTCGGCACGTGCACGGGGACGCCGTGAGAGAAGGAAACGCACGGTCCGTACGAAACGTAACAGGGGTCGAAGATGACCACCTCGTCGCCCGGATCCAGAATGGCCCGGAAAACCAGGTCCAGCGCCTCGCTCACGCCCACTGTCACCAGCACCTGATTTGCTGGCGAGTAGCTTACGCCGTACAGACCCTCCAGATGCTGGCAGATCAGCTCCCGCAGCTCCAGCATCCCCCAGTTGGAGGTGTAATTTGTGTACCCCTTCTCCAGCGACCAGATGCAGGCTTCCCGCATGTTCCAGGGGGTGGCGAAGTCGGGCTCGCCGACTCCCAGCGAGATGACGTCTGTCATCTCGGCGACGATGTCGAAGAACTTGCGGATGCCCGATGCGCGGACACCGTGAACATGTTTGGCGACACTCAACATGCGTGCGAAGCCTCGTCATCTCCCGGATGCGCACCCGGGAAGGGGTTCAGCGGAGAGCCGCCGTCAGAGCGTGACGGCCAGCCGATGATCCTCCTCCGCTTCCGCGAAGATCTCCCGGTCCTCCTTGTAGCGCCGCAGCACGAAATGCGTCGCTGTGGACTGGACACGGTCTATGGTGGCCAGCTTGTCGTAGACGAAGTTCGCCACCTCCTGCATCGTAGAACCCTGCACCATCACCCGCAGGTCGTGGTCTCCGCTGACTAGATAAACGGCTGTGACCTCAGGAAACTTGTAGATCCGCTCCGCCACGTCGTCGAAGCCGAAGCCGCGCGTCGGGGTCACCTTGACGTCAATAAACGCGAACACGCGCTCCTCGCCGGCCTTATCCCAGTGCACCACAGCCTTGTAGCGGCGGATGATTCCGTCCTGTTCGGCCTTACGGATAACGGCTTCGATCTCTTCCACGGGACGGCCCAGCATGTCGGCCACCTGCGCCGCCGTCAGCCGTCCATCTTTTTCGAGGATTCTGAGGATCTCGTGAAGGTCTTTCAAGTCCGGTCCGTGACTCTCCCCGGGGTGGTTTCGTGCTCAATATAGCCCACTGTACCCCCTCTGTCAAACCGGCCGCGGGGCCGCCGGTTTCAGAGCTTCTCCTCCGCCTCGTCGTCCTCTTCGGGGCGGATGGAGGGGTTCCAGGTCTGGACGACACGGCAGGCGCTGGCGTCGCCGTAGACGTTCACCGCTGTCCGCAGCATGTCCAGAGGGCGGTCTATGGCCAGCAACAGTCCGATGCCGGTCAGCGGCAGTCCCACCGCCGTAAGCACCAGAGCCATAGTGACCAGACCGGCGCTTGGGATGCCCGCCGCTCCCACCGCCGCCAGCATAGCCGTGAAGGCCACAATGACCTGCTGCCCGAAGCTGAGGTCCACGCCGAATGCCTGCGCGAAGAACAGTACGGCGCACGCCTCATAGAGCGCCGTGCCATCCATGTTCGCCGTAGCGCCCACAGGGATGACAAAGCTGGAGATACGCCGCGAGACGTTCATCTCTCGGACCACTGAGAGCGTCACTGGAAGCGTGGCGCTGGAGCTCGCCGTGCTGAATGCTGTCGTCAGAAACGGAGTGGAGCGTCGCAGGAACTCCAGGGGAGAATACCGTCCCGGCCGCCATACCAGCAGCGTCAGTACCCCCATATGGATCAGCAGGCCCGCCGCCACGCAGAAGGCGAATTTCCCCAGGCTGCCCGCAAGGGTCACCAGATAGTCCGGCGTCTGGATCGCGATGAAATACGCAAGGAGAGCGCCAACGCCTACGGGCGCCAGCGACATAACCCACCCGATGAGCACATACACGATGCCGTTGAGTCCCTCGAAGAACTGCAGCACCGTGTGGGCCCGTTCGTGCCCCAGCTTCAGGATGGCCAGGGCGGTCAGGATGGTGAAGAACAGCATCCCCAGCACATCGAAGCGCGCCATCGCCTCCACCGGATTGGGGGGCACGATCCGCAGCACCAGGTCGGCCACCGTGGGGGGACTCTCAGCCAGCCCGGCTTCTCCTGCCGCCGCGCGCAGATCCAGCCCGTCCCCCGGCCGGACGATGTTCACCAGCGCCAGGCCGATGCAGCACGCAATTAGCATCGTGACCACGTAGTAGGCTACCGTCTGCCCGCCGATGCGCCCCATCTTCTGGAGGTCGCCCAGACTGGCCACCCCGATCAGCACGGTCGAGACGATCAGGGGGACGATGAGCATCTTCAGCAGA
>CALCJH010000165.1 GCA_937967775.1 uncultured bacterium
CATAGACGTGACTCTGGTGAATCCTTACAAGGGGATAGACTTCGGGGAGAAGCCTAACGAACTGCACTATATCCGCAACGTGTTCGGTTGCCCCCTGAAGGCCGGCATCCACATTGACAAATGCACCGACATCGGCCGCATCGAGAACGTCCATTTCAACCCGCATTACTGGCAGCGGTCAGGGGAGGAAAACATTCCAGAGTGGCAGGCCCTGCTGGACTATCTGTTTCAGAACTGCGTGGCGTTCTCCATCGGGCGGTCGGACTGGGAGTTCATGCACAACACCTTCAGCTACGGCTGCCGGGTGGGATACCATTTCTATCGCAGTGAGGCCGGAGCGTGCAACGGGAATTTCCTGGGAATCGCTGCTGACTGGTCGCAGACCTGCATCCTGGTGGAGGAGACGCAGGCTCCAGGGCTGCTGATCACCAACGGGGAGTTCGTCGGGGGCAAAGGCTCGCCAGTGGTGGTGGACATCCGGGATTCCCATACGGGTGTGGTGCAGTTTTCCAACTGCGCCTTCTGGGGGCCTCACGAGATCGTCGCGCGGAGTGCGGGAAAAGGTTTTCTCAGCATGACCCAGTGCAACTTCGTGAACTGGGATGCCTCCGGCAAAAGGGTTCCGTGTATTGACGCGGCTGGTGGCGAGATCAGCATTACGAACTCTTTCTTCCGGGAAGACCGCCTGCAGATCCGGCTGGGCGAAGGCGTGGGCTCGGCCATCATCTCGAGCAACCGGTTCGCGGGCGAGGCGCGCATCGAGAACACCAGCAAGGGGGATGTCCAGATCGGTCTGAACGCTGTTTTGAGGTAGGACGCAGTCAGGCTCTCAGCCAGGGGGCCCGGCGCGCGCGAAGCGCCGGGCTTATTTCCTTCTGGCGGGCGCAACTCTGTTGACAGTGTGGCGCGGCAGGGGCATAATGGACTAACTCAATCAACTATGTCAAGATTCCCTATCCGCATGACTTTGTTACTGTGCCTGCTGGCTCTCGGGGGATGCTCCCCGTCGGGAGACAGCGCAGATCGCGTCGTCCGCGTGGGTTTCTTCGCCAACGTAACCCACGCTCCGGCGCTGATCGGGCTGGCTGATGGCTCTTTCCAGAAGGCGCTTCCACCTGGGTGGACCATCGAGTCTCGCGTGTTCCCCGCCGGACCGGAGTTGATGGTGGCCCTGGCGTCAGGCGCACTGGATATCGCCTACGTAGGCCCGGTGCCCTATCTTACCGCGAAAGCACGCGGGGTGCCGGTGGCGGCTCATGCGGGAGTCTGCCGCGGCGGTGTGCGCCTGGTGGCCATCCCGGCTGTGGCGCGCCAGGGCTTGGATGGGCTGGCCGGAAGGGTTGTCCTGGTGCCTCAGTTCGGCAATACCCAAGACGTCCAGATGCGGATGCTCCTGGAGCGGCTGGGTGTAGCCACGGACGGCCCTGGCGGTGTGCGGCTGGCGCAGGCCAACCCGGCGGACGCAGACGCACTGCTGCTATCTGGTCAGGCCGGAGCGGCTCTCTTGCCAGAGCCGTGGGGAAGCGCCCTGATCCATTCCGGACGCGCCGTGGAGATGGACATCCCGGCCGGAGGGGAGATCTTCCGGGAGAGTCCGGTTACGGTGCTTGTTGCCTCGGAACACTTCGCCCGGCGGCATCCCGAGGTGCTTGGCGGGTGGCTGGACGCGCACCAGCGGGTTGTGACGAAGATGGGGAGGGATCCTGGCCGCACTGCAGCGCTTACAGAGCAGCAGATCAAGAAATGGACAGGGAAGAGTCTGCCCCGGCTTGTGGCGGAAAATGCATTCCGGTCCTGCATTTTCGATCAGACTCTCGATGCTTCCGTCCTGGCTGAGATGGTGCGGATCAGCGCCCGGAATGGCTATCTCCCCCGGCGCGACGGGCTTGTTGAGTCGCTGGTCGGCGAGATGGGTCTGCGGAAGGGGGGCTGATATGCTGAAACTGGTGGGAATAACCAAATCATACGCCTCCAACGGCCGTACGGTGCAGGCGATCTCTCCCATTGACCTTGAGGTACCGGAAGGCCAGTTCGTCAGTCTGGTGGGGCCGAGTGGTTGCGGTAAGTCCACCCTCCTGAACATCGTCGCGGGACTGGACCGCGCAGACAGCGGCACTGTGATGCTCGATGGTAAGCCGGTCACTGGCCCTGGGGTGGACAGGGTGGTCGTCTTTCAGGAGGCCGCTTTGTTCCCCTGGCTAACCGCGCAGAAGAATGTGGAGTTCGGCCTGAAAATGGCCGGTCTTCCCCGGGAAGAGCGTTCCGTCAGAGCGCGCCAGTTTCTCAAGATGGTGCATCTCTCCCGCTTTGCCGATTCCTATCCTCACGAGCTTTCCGGCGGGATGAGGCAGAGGGCCGCCATCGCGCGGGCGCTTGCCATGGACCCGCGCGTTCTGTTGATGGATGAGCCATTCGCCGCACTGGACGCGCAGACACGGGCTCTCCTGCACGAGGAGTTGACCGCCATCTGGGCGGAGACTCGCAAGACCGTCATCTTCGTCACGCATAACGTCCGGGAGGCGGTCCACCTTTCGGATCGCATTCTGGTGCTTTCTGCCCGTCCTGCTTCCATCAAACAGGAATTCCGCGTGCCCGCCGGGCGTCCACGGGATCTGACGGAGCCGGGACTGGCCTACATCGAGAAACAGATTATGGAATCCCTGCGCGTGGAGATAGACCGCGTGGCGCAGGCGGAGCTGGATTCGGACTGGGTGCATGAAACGACTAAGCTTCTACCTCCTCCTGATCGTAATCTGGGAAGCGATATATAGGCTGTCGCTGTGGCCGCCGTATCTCTTTCCGGGCCCGCTTCAGGTGGGTTCCAGCCTGGTGCAGGGGCTGGCGGACGGGACGCTGCTGGTCGCTGTGGCCGCCAGCTTCCGGCGGCTGGCCATCGGCTACGGTCTTGCGCTGGCGATGGGGCTTTCGCTGGGACTGCTGCTCGCGCGGAATCGCACGGCGGACGAGCTGCTCGGACCGCTGGTCTCCGGTATGCAGGCTATCCCTTCCATCGCCTGGCTACCGCTCACGGTGCTCTGGCTGGGTTTGTCGGAGGCATCCATCATCACCATCGTCTTCCTGGGAGCCGTCTGGAGCATCGTGGTCAACACGCAGGCGGGCATCCGCAATGTTCCGCCTCTCTGGGTCCGCGCCGCCATGACTATGGGCGCGAGCGGCGCAAGACTGTTCACAGCTGTGGTGTTGCCGGCGGCGCTTCCGCAGATGCTGTCCGGATGGCGGCTGGCATGGGCTTTCAGCTGGAGGGCCCTGATGGCGGGAGAGCTCCTCTCTCCCGGGAAAGGCTTGGGGGAGGTGCTGATCGTTAGCCGCAATGTGAACGACAT
The DNA here is from genome assembly GCA_937967775.1 of uncultured bacterium. GTDB lineage: Bacteria > Armatimonadota > UBA5829 > DSUL01 > DSUL01 > CALCJH01. The sequence goes on from CALCJH010000165.1 coordinate 3,345, forward strand.
GCCGGCGGTGTTGGCTGTGATTGTGATCATCGGCGTCTTCGGATCGCTAGTAGACAATTTGCTGTTCAAGCGCGCCGAAGAACAGACTCGGCGCAAGTGGGGACTGGCTCCCGCGTGATCAAAGGGTCCGATTTCGCAGCGAAGGGGGCCATCCGGCAGAGTTGACAAACACTTGTTCGATATCATGGGTTGTGATATAGTCACTCCGGAGCGGCCCTTCAGATGGAGGAGATCGGAGCATACCTGAAAACTCTCAGGGAGCGGGTGGGGCTTTCGGTCCCGGAAGCGGCGCGCGGGGCGCAGATCTCGCCCCCGTATTTGTATCAGTTGGAGGACGGTCGCCGCTTGCCTTCCGCCAAGGTGCTCGCGCGTCTGGCAGGGGTCTACCGGGTCCGCGTGGAGGACCTGCTCAGGAAGGCTGGCTTCCTGCCGCCGGTGCTGGTGCCCGAAAAGGAGGGGGAATCCAGGGAGGAACGGATCCAGCGGGCTTTCGAGTTTGTTATGAAAGACCCGGAAGTCCGTGCCGGTTCCTATGCGATGCTGACTCTTCCGACGGAGGCAAAGCTCGCCATCATCCGGTTGTATGAGCGGGCGGAGGGTCTGCGCATTCTGCCCGAGGAGTTTGTCTGATGCCGTTGAGTCCAGGGGTTACGGAATCAAGCAGCCCTTTTGCGCCTGTTGCCTCCACCACCTCAAAGGAACTGGATGCGCTGATAGCACGCCTGGTGCGGCAGTGGGGGAGCATCAGAGCAGGCAATATCGCTTCCTTTGCCGGGTACTTCTGCCGCTGCCTGGGGTTCTGCCAGATCCCCCGCGACCCTGTGGCTCTGCTGCCCCGGCTGGGGGTGCGCGTGGAGCCGGCTCTGTTGACGCGGGGGGTAAAGGCAGCGTGGTGCCGCACAGGCAAAGAATACGGAATCAGCTACTGCCGCCATCTGGCCGGAAAGGTCTCTCTGGCGATCTGGCACGAGTTCTTCGAAATTCTGGCTGAGAATCCGCAGCACCCTCTCCGCTTGGCGCCGAATGATCAGGAGCGACTGGCATCCCTGTTTGCCGTTTTTGTGATGATGCCAGAGGAAGAGGTGCGCCGTCAGGCGGCGGAGCTGGGGCATCCAGAGAGGACGAATAAGTCCCGGGTGCTGGCGGCGCGGTTCGGCGTGTCTGCGGCCGCAATGCGTTTCCGGTTGCGCCAGCTTGGACTAGAGCACCCGTCGGATGCTGCTCAGAGGGCAGTGCTGTGAGTAAGGTGCCTCTTCTGAGGGAACCTGGGTTCCGCCGGCGCCCCGGTCCACTGAAGCGCTTGCGCCGGAGAATCATCAGGTTCTGGCGAGTCCTCCGTGCACGGCTGGGCGCGCCAAAATACCTGTGCGACAGCTGTCGCTTCGACTACCGTGATGCCTGTCGAAGACCTGAGCGCCCCAACGCGATAGATTGTCCGGATTATCGCCCACGCAGGTAACGGCGCGAGTGCGGTAAAATCATGGTGTGAGGGGTGCTGTGGCCGCCGCGAAGCTGCGGGCGAGTGGCGGACCGTGAGAGCTGCGGAACCGGAGGGTGCAGCCTATGCCTGCAGAAGATGCAGCCACAACCAGACTGGTCCGGCGCGAGATCGTCCGGCGCAGGATAGACGACACGATGTTGCAGGTGAACTCCATGCACGGAGTCGTCTACATCCGGGGAGAGGTTCGCTCGCTTCGGGGAGAGAACTGCGATCTGGAGGCCGAGATGAACATCATTCACCGCATTCTCCGCTCGCGCCCCGGCATCCGCGACGTGATCATCGAGGTCAACTACCGCCGGTGATGTGGATCGTCTTCTCGTGCGTGTAGATGGCAAGCCCGGGAGGGGAGCCCTTCGGCTTGCGCACATACTTCCTCAGCGTCCAGTCCACCGGTATATAGGATGAATGCCTCGCGGCGGAGTTTCGCGCGGCGATCTCGGCTGCCTGTCGGAAGGTGGCGGGTGGGGCGGTCCGTCCTTTCCCTGTCCTGATGATGACATGCGCCCCCGTTACGGATCGCGCGTGGAGCCATATGTCATCCGGGCGCGCCACTTTCTGGGTCAAATAGTCGTTTGCCTCTGCGGTTTCCCCGTAGAGAATCTCCAGCCCGTCCTCGGAGATGACAGTGCGAATGCGATGGCCCTCAAACGGCCGCTCCTTAGCTTCTGCCGGAACCGTGGCCTGCGGTGGCGGCACCAGCCGGGCATTCTCCAGCGCCGCTCTGCGCTCCCGCACC
>CALCJH010000166.1 GCA_937967775.1 uncultured bacterium
TGGCCGTCTGCTGCTCTATGAGTTCCCGAAGGGCGAGCAGTTCTTCGGACCTGCTCAGATCCAGGCGCGCGCCAATCAGAACACCGAGATATCGGAGCAGATGACGTTGTGGAACCAGCAGAAATCCAATGTCTACCGCGGGAACCTGCTGGTCATCCCCATCGAGGACGCACTGCTCTACATCGAGCCCATTTACCTGCAATCCACCAATGCCAAGATCCCCGAGTTCAAGCGGGTGATCGTGGCGCTGGGCAACGAGATCACCATGCAGCCTACTTTGGCGGAAGCGCTGGACATTCTGGTGGGCAGGAGGGGAGGGCCGGTGCCTCGCAGGGAAGCCAACGGAGTAGCTCTCGCGCCTGCTGCCGAGGAGCGCGCACCCGCTGCGGGCCGCGATCTGATCATACGTGCGCTAAAGGCTTACAATGAGTCTGTAGAGGCGCAGAGGCGCGGGGACTGGGCGGAGTATGGCCGCCGGCAGAAGGAGCTGGGCGAGCTGTTGAGACAGGCGGCCGGCCGGGACTGACGGGCCACAAATCAGTCAGACATTACGGCCGCGGCGCGCCATGGGTTTACCCGCCGGAGACGCGCTTCGGCCTTTCCCTCGCTTGACAGGCTGAATCCACTGTTGTAGACTCTTCGCGTAAAGTCGCACGAAAGCGCATCTTTGTCTCCCTGGAGCTTTTCGTCAGTGCGGCTTCCGGCTGTTGCGGCTTGGCCAGGGCTTTGACGGCCGGATCGGCGAGCGCCCGCGACCACCCCCGATCGCGGGCGCTCCGGTTGATGGCGCGGTCCACTGTCTCTTTTTCCTTCCCGCCTGCCGTTCAGCTTCCGTCCGGCTTCCTGTGCATTCCCCGGCGCAGGTCTTCGTCTCGGCGGTTCCGAAGTTCACTGGTAGTCAGGTGGATAAAAATTTTGATTTTCTTTGCCGATACTGCTTGACAGGGGCTTTTGGCTTCTGTATCATTGGGTCTACGAAAGCTAGATGGTAGTTCAATGGTAGCTTTCGTCGGCAGGGCTCCCGGAGCCCGGTGGTGGTGAAGTGGCAGACACACTCGGCAGCTTTATGGTTGGCACGTCCAGCCACACGATTGACCCGGACGGGAGATTCATCATCCCTCAGAGGATGAGACGGACTCTCGGCAACAGCGTCGTCATCACGCGGGGCATCGAAGACTGCCTGTGGATGATGCCGGAAAAAGCGTTCGAGGAGATGGTGGCTCAGTGGAAGGAGCTCCAGTCTCCCTGGGATCAGAGTAGCCGGGTGGTCGGGCGGAGGTTCATCGGGCAGTCGGTCATTCTGGAGCCCGACCGCAATTCTCGCATTGTCATCCCGCAGCACCTGCGCGAGGCCGCCGGGCTGAGTGAAAACATTGTGGCGGTGGCCATCGGTGACCGGGTGGAGCTGTGGAGCGCCAAGAAGTGGGCCAGTTTTGACGAGAGCCTGACTCAGGAAGAGGTTCAGGCCGCTGTGGACAGGATGTTCTCGGGCGCGCGGCGCGAAGAGAACGCCGCGGAGGCCCCGGCGGCCTGAAGGCTGATCGTCCCTTGGGCGGAGACGCCCCGTATCACATTCCCGCGATGGCGGGAGAGGTGCTGGAGCTGCTGGAGCCCGCAAACGGCGGGCTCTGGGTGGATTGCACCGTGGGGGGAGGGGGGCACGCGGCGCTGATCTGCGCCAGATTGGGTCCGGATGCCACCCTGCTGGGTATAGACCGGGATCCGCTTGCGCTGGAGGCGGCCGCTGAAAGGCTGAAGGGGTGCTCGTGCCGGGTTGCGCTGGAAAGGGCCCATTTCAGCCGCGCCGGAGATCTGGTGGACCGGCTGGGCGGAAGCGTGTCGGGCGCACTCTGGGATCTGGGGGTCTCCAGCCACCAGTTGGATCGGGGAACAGGATTCTCGATCAGGGACCTGGACGCTCCGCTGGATATGCGGCAGGACCCGCAGCAGGATCTGTGCGCGGCGGACATCGTGAACCGCGCCGGTGAAAAAGAGATCGCGGACATTCTGTTCCGCAACTCAGACGAGAGGTTTTCCAGAAGGATCGCGGCCCGCATTGTGCGGGCCAGGCCGCTCAGGACCGTTGGGGACCTGATGCGATGTGTGGACGAGGCGCTGCCCGCCGGATACCGCACGCGGGATGACGTGAAGCGGCGCGTCGCACAGGCCCTGAGGATGGAGGTCAACCGGGAACTGCAGGAGTTGCGGCAGTCGCTGGAGGCGGTCTGCCAGAGGCTGGTTCCCGGGGGCAGGGCGGTGGTCCTCTCCTATCATTCCGGGGAGGACAGGCTGGTAAAGCAGTTTTTCCGGAGCGCAGACCGGGAGGGATGGCTCAGGGTGCTGACTCCCCGGCCGCTCAGGCCTTCCGAAGAGGAGTGCCGCCGGAATCCAAGGGCGCGCCCGGCCAGGTTGAGGGCCGCCGAAAGGGTCCGGTGATGCGGCGGAGATCTGGAGGTGGGTGGCAGACTCTGGACCCGCCCGCGGAAAGACCCGCGGAAGAAGGGAGGCAGGAAAGTGGTGGCAACGAAGCCAGCGGCGGGCACGAGAGCGCGTGTTGCCCGGCGCCGCTCCGCAGCAAAGCGAGGTGGCCGGGTGGTGACAGTCGCTCTGGCGCTCGCTGCGTTGTGTATCCTTTGCCCTGCGGTTTACTTGCAGGGCTGTATGAAACTCGACGCCGCGACGGCGCGCCGGGCGGCGCTTCAGGCCGAGATCACCGGGATCGAGTGGACCAACTACCGTCTGGCCGGTGAGCGCGACGCGCTGATCTTCCCGGAGAGACTGAAGAAGATTGCCGAAGGCACGGGCATGAGGTCCGTCGAGCCGTCGGCCCTGGTTCCGTGTCCGCTGCCTGCCAGGATGGCGAAAGCGGCGGACACCATGTCCGGGAGATAGCATCAGGCACGGGCTCCGGCGGCGTCTTGAGGGCGGGATGGCGGGAATGGCCAGGCAGCAGACGGCAAGGCTGATGAAATGGAGGGCGGGAGTCTTCCGTTTCCTTCTGCTTGCGGCATATGCAGGGCTGCTGGTGCGTACGGGCTATCTGCAGACCGTCAAGGTGGAGGAGTTCCGCAAACTTGCTCAGAAGGACCGGAAGCAGGAGACGGAACTCCCCGCGGAACGCGGCCGCATCCTGGACCGCAACGGACGCGTGTTGGCTTACAACGTCGAGGAGTGCACCGTCTACGTCACTCCCCGCATCATCGGGGACAAGCGTCTCGCGGCGAAGGTCATCGCCCGGAACATCGGAGTCCCCGAGGAAGATGTGCTGTCCCTTCTCACCTCGCGGACGCGCCGGTTTGTTCTGGCCCGCTCCGTTCCGGTGGAAAACGCCGTACGGCTCCGGCAGGAGCTGCTTGCTCTCGGACCGGCGCCGCGCATCAATGGAGTGGAGGTGAAGCACCGTTCGCGGCGGGTCTACCCTCTCGGCAGTGTGGGGGCCAAGGTCATCGGGGCGGTCAACTCGGCCGGAGTTCCCGTGGCCGGCGTGGAGGCGTGGGCGAACGACCTCCTGAAAGGAAAGTCCGGGTTGCTTGAGGCGGACTTCGACCGCAGCGGGAGGCCCATCCCGACACGGCTGAGAAAGACTACTCCTCCACGGCCAGGGCGGGATGTCGTCCTGACAATAGACAGCCGCCTGCAGTTCGCCGTGGAACAGGCTCTGGAGGAGCAGGTCCGGAAGTTCGGCGCGTCCAGCGGGTCCTGTATCGTGATGGACCCGGCGACGGGCGAGATCCTGGCCCTGGCGGAGTATCCCTCGTTCGATCCCAACAGGTTGAAGCCAGAGGATGTTAAGAGCAGACGGGTCGAGCCGTCTACGCTGACTCATCTTTACGAGCCGGGCTCCACAGTAAAGCTGTTCACCGCCGCAGCTGCCCTGGAACACGGTTTGAGCGGTGTCACCACGCGATGCACCGGCGTCATCAAGGTGGGATCGGCCACCGTGCGGTGTCCCTGCTCCGTGAGGCGCACTGAGCCCGGCGCCCCGGTGACGGTGAAGCGGATGCTCCAGTATTCCTGCAATACGGAAGCCGTCGCTCTGGCCCGCCGGATGGGCCCGGAGACTCTGTACCGCGAGCTTGAGAAGTTCGGGCTTCTGGACAAAGTGGAAGTTCGCGGGCTGGGCAGAACGGTGGCGGGCCGCCTTCCCGACCCCCGGAAGCCCGACCAGAAGTGGTCGCAGATGCGGCTGGCGAACGTGGCGTTCGGGCAGGGTGTGGCCACCAGCCGGATGGCGTTGACCGCCGCTTATGCGGCCGTGGCAAACGGTGGGACGCTCCTGCGTCCTCAGATCATTCGGGAGATCCGGGATCCTTCGGGAGTGCGTGTGCAGGGATTCCGGCGGGACATACTCGGGCGCGTCCTGGAGCCTGAAGAGAGCGCTCGTTTGAAGGAGTATCTGGCTGCCGTCGTGACAGACGGCACGGGAAAGAACGCCGCTGTCGAGGGTGTCCCGACGGGCGGCAAGACGGGAAGCGCTCAGATCCCGGCCGCCGGTGGTCGCGGGTTTGAACCGGGCGGATACATCACCAGTTTTTGCGGCATCGCGCCGCTGGATGATCCGGCTGTGGTGGCGCTGGTGACGGTGGAGCGGCCCAGGGGTTCCACTCACGGGTCGGCGGTGGCCGCTCCGGTCTTCCGCCAGGTGGCCGCCAAGGCGCTGTGGTGCATCGGCAAGGCGGTCAGGAGCCACGTGGCCGGACGTGGCGCGACGCAGGGTTTCGGAGGAGCCGGAAGGGCAACAGAAGGATAGGAACCAGCCGTTTTCCGCCGGCATCCTCCGGCTGCGGACCGCGCGAGACGAGCGGGGAAGGGGATTTATGGGCGAGCCTTTTTCCTGTCGCGCGGTCCTTTTTTCTTTTCGTGGCGCGTCCGGCCGAAGGGCGTGCTGTTGCGGCTATCATGACAGACGTGTTGACAGGTGATCTGGTTGCCATGATTCCCGGGGCTATGCTGGATGGCCCCCGGGATCGCCTCCTCCGCGGAATCACCCACGATTCCCGCAAGGTAAGCGAGGGTAGGATGTTCGTCGCGCTCCGTGAGGCGGGCTCGGACGGGCATCGCTACATCCCCGATGCCCTCAAGAACGGCGCTGCCGCTCTGCTGGTGGAGCGTATGGAATCGCCGGCTCCGGCGGACGTGGCGGTGTTCCGGGTAGAAGACACCTGGAAGGCCTATGGACCTGCCGCTGCGGCCATCTATGGTCATCCTTCCCGTTCGCTGACTGTGTTCGCCGTGACGGGGACCAACGGCAAGACCTCCACCACCCACCTCATCCGCAGCATCTGCCGGGCGGCGGGACTGCGCGCGGGGCTGATCGGCACGCTGGGGGCATGCATTCAGGACGAGTGGCTGGAGGTCCCGCACACCACGCCGTATGCAGGCGATCTTCAGGAGATGCTGGCCCGGATGTGGGAGGCGGGGTTGCAGGCGGTCGCCATGGAGGCGAGCAGCCATGCCCTGGCCCAACACCGCCTGGATGGAGTCGCCGTGAGCGTCGCCGTGTTTACCAACCTCACAAGGGACCACCTGGACTTCCACGGTTCCATGGAGGAGTATTTCCGCGCGAAGGCGCGCCTGTTCACGGACTTCGCGGATGAGGCCGGCGAGGATTTTGTCTCGGTGGTGAATGTGGACGATCCGGTCGGGCGGGAGCGGCTGGCCGGAATGGCCAGAGGGCGGGTGGTGACCTATGGCCTGGCCCCGGATGCCGAGGTGCACGCCTCAGATCCTCGCTCCGGCCGCAACGGCGCGTGCTTCGTGTTGCAGAGCCCGGGCGGTTCGCGCAAGGTCCGGCTGAAGCTGGGAGGATTGTTCAACATCAGCAACGCGCTTGCTGCGGCTGCCGCGTGCCTGGCCAAAGGGGTGGACATTGATGCAGTCTGCCGCGGTCTGGAGGAGACAACGGGGGTGCCGGGGCGCTTCGAGCTGGTCTCCTACGGACAGCCTTTCGCCTGTGTCGTGGACTACGCCCATACGCCGGATGGACTGGAGAACGTGCTGTCCAGCGCTCGAAGGCTTGCATCCGGACGGGTCATCGTCGTCTTCGGATGTGGGGGAGACCGCGATCGCACCAAGCGGCCGCTGATGGGCGAGATCGCCTCGCGGTTGGCGGATGTGGCGGTCTTGACTTCGGACAATCCCCGGTCGGAGGATCCGGCTACCATTGCAGAGGACGTGCTGCAGGGCATCCCGCAGGAACGGCGCGCGTCACTCATTGTGGAACTGGACAGGGCGAAGGCGATTGCCTCAGCTGTTAATCTTGCACGGGAAGGGGATGTGGTGGTAGTCGCCGGAAAGGGCCACGAGACCTACCAGATCTTTGCGGACCGCACCATACCATTCGATGACCGGCAGGCTGTCCGGCGCGCCCTTGCCGAAGCGGGTTACGGGGGAAAGGAAGATTCCGGCTAATGCGCGAGCTCTCCCTGCAAGACATCGCG